>NZ_BAAFGR010000303.1:0-5361 GCF_041154655.1 Nocardia sp. JMUB6875 | reverse complement strand
CCGGGGCGCTGGCGGGGTTGGGGCCCGATGCCGCGCCGCGGGATGTGGTTCGCGCGGTGTCGATCGGGCTGCTGCGCCTCGATGATCAACGGCACCAGGACAATCTGGTGTTCGCGGCATTCCATGCGGCGAATCTGACCGGCAATACGGTCACCTCGGAGGAGATGATGGGGCCGCCGCGCTATCTGATCAACAGTTTCACCGAGCAGTTGCGGCGGGCGCGGCCGGACGAATCCGATGCGCGCGCAACCGAACTCGACGGCGAACTGATCGTGCTGGCCGTCACGTCGATCACGCAGGCGATCCTGGCGGGCGGGGCCACCCGGGAGCGGGCGGTCGAACTGCTCGACCACCTGCTCGACCGGATGTTTCCCGGGGAATGAGCGTCAGCGTTCCCGCTCGCCGACCTGGGCGCGCACGAAATCGACCACGGCATCGGTGAATTCGTCATTGGCGTCGCTGGCCGCGGTATGGGCCGCGGTACCGATCTCGGCGTAGTCGGCGTGCGGGACCAGCGCCCGGAAGGCCGCGACGCCCTCGTCGCTGACCACATCGGAGAGTGCGCCACGCACCAGCAGCACCGGAATCTTCAGCTGCCGGGCCGCGTTCTCCAGCAGCGCGGTGTGCACGTCGATCTCCTCGCCGCGCCCGTCGCGGGGCCCGCCCATCATGGCCGGATCCCAATGCCAGTACCAGCGGCCGTCGGCGCGCTGACGCAGATTGCGCTGCAGCCCTTCGGGATTGCGCGGCCGACGGCGGTGGGGGAGATACGCGGCGACGGCGTCGGCGGCCTCTTCCAGGCTGGCGAAGCCCTCGGGATTGCTGCTGAGGAAGTTGATGACGCGCTCGACCCCCTTGCGCTCCGGCCGCGGCACCACGTCCACCAGCACCAGGCCCGTAATGCGCTCGCGCTCAGCATGAGTGGTGGCCATGAGCCCGGTCAACCCGCCCATGCTCGCGCCGACGATGAACGCGGGCTTGTCGAGTTCGCGCAGCACGGCCATGAGGTCCTCGACCATGGCCTCGCGGCGGTAGTTGCCGCTGGGATCCCAGTCGCTGTCGCCGTGCCCGCGCGCGTCGAGCAGGACCGCGTGCATCCCGGCCTTGGCCAGCGCCAGTCCGGAGTCCTTCCAGGATCCGCGGGTCTGCCCGCCGCCGTGCAGGAACACCGCCAGCGGGCCGTCGGCGGGTCCCCAGCTGTCCCCGGCGATCCTCAGCCCGCCGTGCCCCGTGAAGCTCACCCGGGCGGGTTCGGTGAATTCAGCGTCATTGCTCACCCCTCGAGCATCGCACACCTCGGTTTACGGTGTATGAAGACCGGCCGGTAGCAAGAATCGGGGGTCGTCGGTGGGGGAGAAGGCCAGGGTGCGCACCGGGTAGGGAATGGCGATGCCCTCCTGGCGGTAGCGCCGGTGCAGGGCCTTGATGAATTCGCTGATCAGCAGGTATTGGTCCTCGTATTGCCGGGTGCGCAGCACGACCCGGAACTCGATGCCGGACTCGCCGAAGGTGTGGAACCGTACGCGCGGATCCGCGCCGGCGAAACCCTCGTCGAGTTCCTTCATGACATTGCGGGCTACCTCCAGGGTGACCGCTTCGACATGTTCGAGGTCGCTGTCGTAGCCGGTGGAGACCTCGACCATGACCGCCATGTCCTGTTCGGGGCGGTGGAAGTTGGTCAGGATGGCGTCGGCGAACTTGCGATTGGGCACGATGATGAAGTTGCCCGGAATGTCCTGGATGGTGGTGGTCCGCCAGTTCACGTCGTGGACCCAGCCCGCCTCGCCGGAGTCGAGCTTCACGAAATCGCCCGGATTCACCGTCTTGGATGCCAGGATGTGCACGCCCGCAAAGAGATTCGCCAGCGTGCCCTCCAGCGCGAGGGCGATGGCCAGGGCGCCGATGCCCAGCGCGCCGAGCAGGGGCGTGATCTGCAGGCCCACCGAGTCGAGGGTGATCAGCACGCCCAGCACGAACACCACGACCCGGGTGATGGTGGTGAACAGGCTGACCGAGCCCGAGATGCCGGTGATCCGCTTCGCCACCGTGGTCACCACCTCGGCGGCCAGCCGGGCCACCGCGTAGGTGATGGCCAGCATGAACGCCGCCTCGAGAATCTGATGGACGGCGTGCGGGGAGAACGGCAGCCCGGTGGGCAGCGACAGCGCGATGAGCAGGCCGGTCAGCGCGGCGAGCGGCATCGCGAGGTCACGGGCCAGGCCGAAGGCCATGCGGTGCACGGCCAGATTGCGCGCGGAGGTCTTGGCGGCGATCCGGTCGACCAGGCGACGGGTTGCGATGCCGACGAGCGGGCCGAGCACGGCGAATCCGATGGCCAGGGCCCAGATCAGCGACTTGTTCATCCGTGATTCCTCCCAGCAACGGTGGTGGGGTGGAACGCCAGCAGATAATTCTCGGATCATAGCGAGCCCGCTACCAGCACGAACGCGGACCCGGACGGTGGTCCGGGTCCGCGGGCGGTGGTCGCCGGTCAGGCGGCGGGTTCGGGTTCCGGATCGAGGAACACCTCGCGAATCTGCTTGGGGCCGAAGGGCCAGGTCTTCTCGACCCGGGCCCAGAGCAGGAACGCGACGATGCCCAGCGCGGTCCATGCCAGCGACCATTCGATCGGGTGGACGCCGGGATTGGCCTTGTCGGCGTAGCCGTAGATGACCGCCCAGCCGATGGCCGCGACCACCGCGGGCAGCGGATAGAGCAGCATCTTGTAGGGGCGGGCGAGGTTCGGCTGGCGGCGGCGCAGCACGACCAGCGCGGCGATCTGCGCGAACGCCTGGACGATGACCATGACCGTGGTCAGCAGCGAAATCAGCACGGCCAGTGGGGGATGCGTGGCCGAGGTCCCGACATGCCGGGCGAAGACGAATCCGGCCGCGGTGATCGCGCCCATCACGATCAGGCCGAGCATCGGGAATTCGTGCTTGGGGTGCAGGCGTCCGAAGGAGCGGAAGAAGACGCCGTCGCGGGCCGCGTCGAAGGGCACGCGCGAGCCGCCGAGCAGTCCGGCGAACACCGAGGCGAAGGCGGTGATGAGGATCAGGACGGTCACCACATTCGCCGCGTCCTTGCCCAGGGTCTGCTCGAGCACCGCCGAGGCCACCGATTGCGAGGCGACATTGCCCGAATCGAGCATGTCGTGCCAGTCGATGACGCCGAGCACGCCGATCTGCATGCCGAGGTAGATCGCCATGACCGCGAGCACGGCGTAGATGATCGAGCGGGGGAGCACCCGGCCCGGATCCTTCACCTCCGCACCGAGATACGCGGTGGTGTTGTAGCCCAGGTAGTCGTAGATGCCGATGGTCAGCCCGGAGGCGAAGCCCAGCCAGAAGCTGCCGCGCCCGAAGTCGATGGCGTGGTCGGGCCAGGTGAAGGCCATGCTCGGGTGGAAGTGCGTGAAGGAGGCCAGGATCACCGCCGCCACGGAGACGATCATGACCGCCCACATGACCACGGTGATGCGGCCGATGGAATCGATGCGCCGCCACAACAGAAGCAGCACCAGCGCCACCACCGCGAGCCCGACGATATCGCCCTGCCCGGTGGTCATGGACGGCCACAGGTAGGTCAGGTACTGCACCAGCCCTTGCACGCCGGTCGACATGATCAGCGGAATGAAAAGTATTGCGGTCCAGACGAACAGGAACGGCATCAGCCGCCCGCTGCGGTACTGGAACGCCTCGCGCAGGTACACGTAGGTGCCGCCCGCGCCGGGCATGGCCGCGCCGAGTTCGGCCCAGATGAGACCGTCGGCCAGGGCCAGCACCGCGCCGGCGACGAAGCCGATGACGGCGTGCGGGCCGCCGAAGGCCGCGACCATGAGCGGGATGGTGACGAAGGGTCCGATGCCGACCATCTGGCTCATATTGATGGTCGTGGCCTGGAAGAGGCCGATTCTTCGGGGAAGGGTGCGGGGGCCGGTCATGGCTGCCTCCGTGTCGCGCTGGGGCGTAAGGGTTTTGTAAAGTTAAATTCCTTTACTATCTGAGTCAAGTGGTGCGGCCGATTGTTTACAGTCGGATCGATGACGGATCGGGATCGGAGTGCCGTGGACGAACTCCCTTGGAACAGGCAGCGTTTGCGCAGCAACAATGAATGGCTGCTGCTCGAGCAGCTGCGCACCGCCGGACCCAGCTCGCGCGCCCAGCTGGCCCGCGACACCGGACTGTCCAAGCCGACCGTGTCGAGCGCCCTTGCCGCCCTGCAACAGCACGGGCTGGTGCGCGAGATGGGGACCGTGGTGCCCGAACGCGGGCGCACCGCGGTCGTCTACGAACCCGACCCGACGGCGGGCTACGTCCTCGGCATCGATGTCGGCCGCGCTTTCTTGCGTACCGCCGTGGCCGATCTGTCCGGAAAAGTGCTGTCCCGCACCGATATTCCGAACCGCGCCCGCACCGCCACCGCTCTCGCGCAGACCGCCGCGGAAGCGGTCCGCGAAACCCTCGCCGACGCCGATGTCCCCGTCGACCGCGTCGTCCACACCGTCCTCGGCAGCCCCGGCGTCTTCGACCCGCAGGACGGCCGCATGCACTACGCGGTCAATCTCCCCGGCTGGGGCCGCGCGGGCCTGCTCGACGAACTCCGCGACGCCCTCGGCGTCTCGGACCTGTCCGTCCACAATGACGCGAACCTCGCCGCCCTCGGCGAATACGCCCACGGCGGCGGCCGCGGCAGCCGGCTGTTCGTCTATGTCCTCATCGGCACCGGCCTCGGCGTCGGAATCGTCTCCCACGGCGAACTTTTCACCGGCGCACACGGTGCTGCGGGCGAAGTGGGTTTCCTCCCCGCCGCTTTCGGCGACCCGGCCGCCGGAGCCTCCCGCCGCGGCGCCCTCGAAGAGGCCGTCACCGCCGACGCAGTGGTGCGCGCGGCTCGTGACCGAGGCATGACCGGACGCCTGACAGCGAAGCGTGTCTTCGACGCGGCCCGCGCGGGCGACCCCCTGGCTACCGAGGTGGTCCGTCAAGAGGGCGAACGAATCGCCTTGGTGGTAGCCGCCGTCACCGCCGTCCTCGACCCGGACGTCATCGTCGTAGGCGGCGGCCTCGGCCGCAGCGCCGACCTCCTCCTCGACCAAGTCCGCGCCGCCCTGCAACGCACAACCCCGCTCCGCCCAACCGTCCGCCCGAGCGAAGTGGGCGACGACGCCGTCCTCCTCGGCGCGATCGCCACCGCCCTCCGCACCGCCCGCCCCCAGGTCTTCGACCGCCGCACCCCCAACAATCCGTAGCCGTGAACGACGCGAATCGTGAACCTGGCCACAGCGTTCGCACGGCCGTATAGCTGTCGGCTTGCTGGTATGCGCTGATGCCGGGTGTTCCGGCTGGTCGCAGCGTGTCC
>NZ_BAAFGR010000302.1:0-5384 GCF_041154655.1 Nocardia sp. JMUB6875 | reverse complement strand
CCCCCGCCCACACCGAAGGCGGGCCCTGCGAGGGCGACGGCCACTGGGTCCACCTCGACGGCGGCAACGCGGCCCACTACGGCACCGAATGGCTCTGCCGCCACTGACGAATCACCCGGTTTTCCAGGCGATTTGCATGAACCACCCACCCGTAGGCTAATGTTCTGTCCCGCAAGCCGATCGGCCCTCGAGCCCCGGTGAGCATGCGGATGTAGCGCAGCTGGTAGCGCATCACCTTGCCAAGGTGAGGGTCGCGAGTTCGAATCTCGTCATCCGCTCAGAACACAACTTGCGCGATTAGCTCAGCGGGAGAGCGCTTCCCTGACACGGAAGAGGTCACTGGTTCAATCCCAGTATGGCGCACCATAGAACAGCGAAAGGCCCGGTCCCCACCGGGCCTTTCTGCTGTCTCGGGCTGTTTACGGCCGCAATGCCACTCGAATCCCCGGCTTGTTCAGGCGATTTGCAATAACCACCCATCCGTACGCTAATGTTCTCTCCCGCAAGCCGATCGGCCCACGAGGCCGGGTGAGCATGCGGATGTAGCGCAGCTGGTAGCGCATCACCTTGCCAAGGTGAGGGTCGCGAGTTCGAATCTCGTCATCCGCTCCACGGGGGATCAACCCGCGCGATTAGCTCAGCGGGAGAGCGCTTCCCTGACACGGAAGAGGCCACTGGTTCAATCCCAGTATCGCGCACCGGTAGAAGGCTTGTGGCCCGGTTTCGACCGGGCCACAACGCTTTTCAGGAGGACTTCTCAGTCGAATTCGACTGGAGTCCATGGGAGCAGGTCGCCGAGGGCGGGGTCGTCGGTTCGCCAGGCGCGATACGCCTTGTGCACGAGGTCCATTCCCGCGAAGCCGTCGCCATTAATCCGGGCGGCGTAGTGCTGGGAGGGGCTTCCGGCGCGGAACTCGACCTCGTAGTCCACGACGGTCCCTTCGTCAGAGTCCCCGTAGTCGAGTCGGATCTGGAAGTAGAACTGCCCCTGCGGGTCGCGGTCGAGCCGGTCCACGATGGCGAAGCTCCAGCGCGCGTTCAGGTCGGCGAACATGTCGTAGACCTGGGTGTCGGTCGGGTCGTCCAGGGTGCGGCCGGGGGCCTCGGAGACGCGGAATCGGGGTGCGTTCACGCCGCCCGAGCGTAGTCGGCCGCCGCCCCGATCCGGTTGGGGGATTTCCCCTAATTCTGGGCGGGGCGATGCCGGTCGGTGGATGTCGGTGATCGATTCCGGCTGTGCATCAGGCAGACTCGGAGTCGCTAATGTCATACGAGCTTCTCGGGAGTTGATGAATGCGCAAGATCCTGACCTCCACCCTGATGGCCGCGAGCGCCGCGGGCGCCCTGCTGGTGCTGCCCGCCGGTAACGCCTGGGCCCTGTCCCCCGCCTGCCAGGGCGCCGCCGACATCTCCAACAGCTACGGCTCGCTGGGCCCGTACGGCGCCCAGCAGAAGGATGCCGCCAACCGCCTGCGCGCCCTCGACGCCACCGGTGACGAGAAGTGGGCCATCGACAACTACGCCAACGCCCTCGAATCGGGTGACAACTCGCTGATCGGCGCGGCCATCCCGCTCCTGAACGGCATCTGCCAGCGCGGCTGACACTTCTCCTGCTTCGCAGCATATTTCGGGCCGGGTCGCCATCGCGGTGACCCGGCCCGAAATGTCTCACCCGGGAAAGCCGGTGGTCGGATCGGCGACGCGCGGGCGGTGGGTGGGACCTAGAATTGCGGGACACTGTTCGCGGGGAGGATGCACGTGGCCGTTTCGATCACCATCTCGATCAGCGATGCCGAGGATGACGTCGGCGAGCTGGGGTCGCTGTTCGAGGCGATCGTCGAGGACGACGATCTGCGGGTCGTCCGCAAGCAGCTGGTCAGCGGGGTGCCGGATCCGGACGTGCTGGGCGCCGAGGACATCATCAAACTGGTGGTGGAATCCGCGCCGCTGATGGGAGCGGTCACGGCGTGCGTGACGCACTGGTTGTCCACTCGCAGAACGAAATTCACGCTGAAGATCGGGGACAACTCGATCTCGGTGAACGGGAAGGTCTCCGAGGATCTCGTGCGGCAAGCCCTGGAGAAGGTGTCGGCCGAGCAGAAGCAGTTGGAGGGCGCGAGTCAGGAACCGGGGGATGCGGCTCCCCCACAGTGAACGCTCGCGGGCGGTGCTGATCGGAACATCCACGTACGCGGCGGATTCCGGCTTCGCCCCGGTGCCGCAGGTCGCCGAGAACCTGACGCGGTTCGCCGCGCTGCTGCGGGAGCTGACCAACCTCACCCACATCGAGGTGCTCGCCGATCCGGACGGCCCGGAGGACTTCGCCCGGGCACTCGAACCCGCTGTAGAGGCGGCCGAGGACCTCCTGCTGTTCTACTACTCCGGACACGGCGTAACCATCGGTAACGACAGCACTGAACTGGCGCTCACCCACCGCGCGTCATCCCTACGCCGGCCGGGCTACTCGACGCTGCCCTACTCGGTGATCCGCGACGACATCCGATCCTCTCGCGCCGCAGTAAAAGTGGTGATCCTCGACTGCTGCCACAGCGGCAAGGCGTTCGGCCATGGTGCACTCGCAGGAGAAAGTGAGGGCGAGGCGCTTCGGAGTTACGCCGAGATCGAAGGCGCGTACGTCCTGACGGCCGCCACCAGGTTCGCCGCTGCCCATGGGCCCGACGGGTGCACGGCCTTCACCGGCACAATGCTCCGCCTTCTGCGTACCGGCGATCCAGACGGCGGTGAATTCCTAACCTTCACAAGGCTTTTCGCGCTTCTCGACGCGGCACTCCGGAGTGCGGGATTTCCCCGCCCGCGCGCTACGGGCCGCAACACCGCCGCCGAACTCGCGCTGGCCCGTAATACGGAGTGGAGTTCAGCTCCCACCGCACCCGTCGAGGCGCGGCCGGTTCGTAAGCGGGCGAGGAGTTCACC
Organism: Nocardia sp. JMUB6875; assembly: GCF_041154655.1. NCBI lineage: Bacteria > Bacillati > Actinomycetota > Actinomycetes > Mycobacteriales > Nocardiaceae > Nocardia > Nocardia sp. JMUB6875. Next base: position 2,450 of record NZ_BAAFGR010000302.1, on the reverse strand, counting down.
GCTTGTTATCGAGCCACCAGTCGTCGGCCCGCAGGCACCAGACGGTGTGTCCGAGGTGGAACTCCACCCGAGATGCCTCAGAACGATCAAGGCACCGGCACCGGTTCTCGCACTGACATTCTCCCCGTTCGGCGAACACCTGGGGTTGGCTTGTAGTGACGGCCGGGCCGTCGTCATAGATCTCTCGGGCCGACCAATTCTCCCGGTACGGCATGGCCGCCGAGTCGTGCCTCGAACCGACTTGATTTTCAACCGCCGGAAGGTGGTCGATAGCCGTTCCACCTGCCACGATATCGACTTCACACCCGATGGATCCAGGTTCGCCACCGCCGTCGGCCATGGTGCGGCCAAGCTGTGGGACGCCGCTACGGGCGACGAGGTAGCACAGCTCGCGAACGTAGGCGCGGTGCACGGAGTTCGGTTCAGCCCGAATGGCAAACTGCTCGCCACCCTCGACGAGGGGCGGGTGTTGTTGTACGACAGCCAGAGTGGCGGCGATCCCCGGGCGGTCATCTCGACGTACGATTTCGCACGGTGCTCATTCAGCCCCGATGGGGTATTTCTCGCCACGACCACAAGGCGCGAAGGGGAGATCCGGATCTGGAATATGGACGGGGAAGACCAGTTCAGAACAATACCGACGAACCGGGCATTCTGGCTGGAGTGGGATCCGCGTGGAGATCGATTCGCGACTATCAATATGGATGGCGACATCGCTCTGTGGGACATCCGCGCGGCAATACGTTCACGTGCCTTTCGTCACCGCGACTGGCGGAGGTCTGCGCATGCCTCGAAGGAGGCCAACAGCGCTCGAGGAGATGCGCGGTCGCTTACCTTCAGCCCCGACGGCCGACTCTTCGCGACCGTGACCGGCGACAACACCATCCGAATCTGGAACCCTGACACCGGCTCCTGCCTCCACACCATCACCCACGACACCATCACCACTCGCGCCGCCTTCAGCCCCGACGGCCGCCTGATCGCAACCGCCGCCCGCGACAAGACGATCCAACTCTGGGAACTCAACCCGAGCGAAATCACCCGCTGACCTCGACCGCGATGGGCCTATTCCTACATAAACCAGCGCGAACGAGCAGGTTCCTGCGAAATGTGGTGCCTTAATGTAGGAATAGGCCCATTTGCCCCCCGACGGTTGGACGGCAGGCCGCCCCCAGGAGTGACTTCGCTCTCTCCGGCTGTAGATGGGATTCCCTGTGCACCAAGGGAATTCTAGGATCGGAAGTGCGATCCCAACGGAGGGAAGGCCCATGATGGAATCGGCATTCACACGCCCGGTAGCTCGGCCACTCGTCGTATTCGATGGCGACTGCGCGTTCTGCACCGCGAGCATCGATCGCATCCGGGATCGAATTCGGCCGGATGTCGATTTCGCCCCGTGGCAGCGCCTCGACCTGACCGCTCTGGGACTGACGGAAGAGCAGGTGGAGAACGCGGTTCAATGGATCGGCAGTGACGGGGGTCGTGCCTCCGGAGCACGCGCGGGGGCAATGCTTTTGCGGCGCGCCGCGCGGCCTTGGCGGCTGCTGGGCACGGTCATGTTGATCCCACCGTTCAGCTGGCTCGCGGCCGTGGTCTACTGTCTCATCGCGCACAACCGGCATCGCCTCCCCGGCGGCACCCTGGCCTGCGCCTTCCCCGGCCCGAACCGGGTTTGAACCCGACGACAAGCGGCGGATGGGGATTCGATACCCGGCCGGTTCAGAGCAGGGCGGGGCTAGTCAGATCTAGGGTCAGGCAGTTGCGCCAGTCGTTGGTGAAGATGGCGGTCGCGCCCTCGTAGCGCACGTCGATGAACGGGTTGGACTGGAACATGTAGGCGACCCAACGCAACGAGCCGTCGGCGTCGAGGCGCGCGAGAAAGCCTATGTTGCCCATACCGCCGCCCCCGCCGCATGTTCGCCCCGAGCCGTCCGGCAATGGGGTATCGAAGTAGACGTCCACCTCTTCGATCTCGTCCTCCCCGTAGTCCTCGATATCCACATCGAACGGCGCTCCGAGCCGGAACGGAATCGGCTGGCCCGCATCCGGGTGGTACGCCCCCGGCCCCTCGACGAACAACTCCAGGCCGGTGTCATCGGCGCGGTACAGCGCGTCCTCCCCCAGCACCCGCCCGGCCGCCCAGAGGGTCTTCACAATTCCCATCGCGGTCACGGTATCAACGAGGTCGAAACCGGCCTTATCGCACACTATCCGTGTCCGAGAGGCTGTTTCTTGCCCGTACGCCAGAAAAAGTGTCGGCTCAGACCGGTTGATCTTGCTGACTGGCCGGGCCAACCGCGTCCGGCGAACGGAACTTCCGAACCCGCTCGACCACGAAAGCCGTTGGGCGGTAGGCGTGGAGCCGGGTCAGGCGAAGCGGCGGCCCTTGGTGGCCAGGGCGGCGCGGCCTCGGGGCGTGATGCGGTAATGACCGCGAAGGTGGGTGGGGG
>NZ_BAAFGR010000301.1:0-5502 GCF_041154655.1 Nocardia sp. JMUB6875 | reverse complement strand
GGTGCGGGCGTTGGTGGAGCGGGGGGTGATTCGGGGGTTTCATGCTGATATCGATCCCTCGGCGTTGGGGCGGGATCTGCAGGCGATGATCGCGGTGCGGGTGCATGCGTCGGCGCGCAGCCATCTGGCCGAGTTCGGCGATCAGATGGCTGCGCTGCCGGAGGTGGAGAACGTGTATTTCATTGCCGGAGCGGACGATTACCTGATTCATGTGGCGACCGCGGACTCCGGGGAGTTACGGACGTTCGTGCTCGAGCATCTCAGTGCGCATCCGGCCGTCGCGTCGACGGAGACCATTCTGATCTTCGACCACGTGCGGCCGGGGCATCACGGGACGGCCTGAGTCAGGCGGCCAGCGGGTGCGCGGCGTAACCGTGCGCCGCGGCGACCGATTCCGAGAGCAGCTCGCCCTTGTGGGTGCTCAGGCCTGCGGCCAGGCCCGCGTCGTCGGCGACCGCGGCGCGCCAGCCCTTGTCGGCGAGGGCGAGCGCGTAGGGGAGGGTGGCGTTGGTGAGCGCGACCGTCGAGGTGTGCGGGACCGCGCCGGGCATGTTGGCCACGCAGTAGAAGATCGAGTCGTGCACCCGGTAGGTGGGGTCGGCGTGGGTGGTGGGGTGCGAGTCGGCGAAGCAGCCGCCCTGGTCGATGGCGATGTCGACCAGCACCGAGCCCGGCTTCATCTGGGCGACAAGCTCGTTGGAGACCAGGGTGGGGGCCTTCGCGCCGGGGACCAGGACCGCGCCGATGACCAGGTCGGCCTCGCGGACCAGGTTCTCCACCTCGAGCCGGTTGGACATGATGGTGCGCACCTGACCGTGGTAGAGGTCGTCGATCTCGCGCAGGCGGGCGATGTTCAGGTCCAGGACGGTGACCTCGGCGTGCATGCCGTGCGCGACGGCGATGGCGTTGCGTCCGGCCACGCCCGCGCCGATGACGACCACGTGCGCGGGGCGCACGCCGGGGACGCCGCCCATGAGCACGCCGCGGCCGCCGCCGTTGCGCATCAGGTGGTAGGCGCCGGCCTGCGGGGCCAGGCGACCCGCGACCTCGCTCATGGGGGCCAGCAGCGGCAGGGAACCGTCTGCGGCGGTGACGGTTTCGTAGGCGATCGAGGTGATGCCCGAGGACAGCAGCGCGTCGGTGCAGTCCTTGGAGGCGGCCAGGTGCAGGTAGGTGAACAGCACCTGGTCCGCGCGCAGGCGCGAATATTCCTCGGCGACGGGCTCTTTCACCTTGAGCACCAGGTCGGCGGTCTCCCAGACCTCGTCGGCGGTGTCGAGGACGCGGGCGCCGGCGAAGCGGTAGGCGTCGTCCTCGAAGGTGGAGCCGATGCCCGCGCCGGTCTCGACGTAGACCTCATGCCCGCGGGCCACGAATTCGTGGACGCCGGCGGGGGTGCAGGCCACCCGGTGCTCGTGGTTCTTCACCTCGCGGGGAATTCCGATCTTCATGCCCACTCCTCGGTTCTCTCGACTGGTCGGGCGGGATCACCGCCCGGGAGAGAGTATGAAGATTGTGCGAGATCAGTTCCAGATGGCTGAAAAAGATTCTCCAATTGAATGTCTTGCCATCTGAAGATGCGAAACCAGAGTCTGAGAGGTGGGTCACATCGAAGGATATTCGGACTCTGGGACCCGCTGTCCACGCCTCTTACTCCGAGGCTTCGGGCCAGCCCTCGTCGATCGGCCAGCCGCCCGCGCGCAGGTGTTCGCGCACCCGCTCGAGGTCGCTCTCGCGCGGCATCTCGTCGGTGAGCCTGGTGATGATCACCCCGACATCGGCGCGGTCGACCGGCAGCGCGCCGAGCAGCATCAGCTCCTCGGCCACCTGCCGCACCTGCTCCTCGGAGAGCCGGCGGGCCAAGACCGCCAACAGCGGCAGGTAGTCGGTGTCGGGGACGCCCTGCGGGTACCCAGCGCGCAGCCAGCCGATGATCCTGGTGAGCAGCTCGGACAGCGCCATCGGTACCCGGTTCTCTTACGGTGGAACGGTTTTCAGGCCAACGGTTCTCAGGCTTCGGAGGGCCGGGCCAGCGGCCAGCCCCCGGCCGCGAGGCGGGCCGCGACCCGGTTCACGTCCTCGGCCCCGGGCTTCTCGTGGGCGAGCCGCTGGATGGCGGTTTCGATGGCGGCGCGGTCGAGCACACCGTCGGAGGCGAGCAGTTGCTCGATGACCTCGTCGACCTCACGGTCGGTCAGTTTGCGGTGCAGCACCGCGAACAGGGCCACATAGTCTTCCCGCGGGACGCCGTGCGGGTAGCCGGCGCGCAGCCACTCCAGGACGGCGGCGAGGATCGAGCGATTGGTGGTCATGGCTCACTTCTTCGGGGGTTTCGCGCCGAACAACTGGATATCGAAAGTGTGGCTGATGAAATCCTTGGCGATATACAGGATTCCGGCGACGACCACGATCGCCGCGGCCGCGAAGCAGGCGTAGGCGATCGCGGTGGCGAGGGTGTTGCGCCCGGAGGTCCGCGGGCCCTCAGTGGCCGGTTCCACTGCCCAGAAGCGGATTCCGGTCGCGACGACGACGGGGACGCCGATGCCCAGCGCCATGGCGATCAGCGTGACCTCGCCCAACGACTTGGCGATGGCGGTGAAGGTGTGCATGCGAATGCTCCTCAGGCCGCGGTGGTCTCGCGCGTCTGGGACTGCGGGATGAGCCCGGCCTCCCAGTCGTCGTTGACATTGCGGGTGTCGATGGGATTGCGCCGCGAGCGCAGGTACATGTAACCCGAGGCGGCGACGAGCAGGACCGCGACCAGCAGCACACCCGCCAGTCCGCCGGCCAGATCGGCCAGCCACCAACAGAACGCGCCCACCAGGCCGGCCATCGGGAGGGTGAGGATCCAGGCCACGGCCATGCGGCCCATGACGCCCCAGCGGACCTCCGCGCCCGGCTTGCCCAGGCCGGTGCCCAGGATCGAGCCGGTGGCGGTCTGGGTGGTCGAGAGCGGCAGGCCGAACTGGGCCGAGGTGAGAATGATGGCGGCCGAGGAGGTTTCGGCGGCGAAGCCCTGCGGGGAGTCGATCTCGACCAGGCCCTTGCCCAGGGTGCGGATGATGCGCCAGCCGCCCAGGTAGGTGCCCAGCGCGATGGCCAGGGCGCAGCAGATCTTGACCCACAGCGGGAGGTCGTCGGAGCCGGTGTAGGTGCCGTGCGCGACCAGGGCCATGAAGATGACGCCCATGGTCTTCTGTGCGTCGTTGGTGCCGTGGGCCAGTGAGACCAGCGAGGCCGAACCGATCTGACCCCAGCGGAATCCGGTGCTCACCTTGTCTTTTCGCGAGCTCCGGGTGAGGCGGTAGACGGCGTAGGTGCCCAGCCCGGCCACCAGCGCGGCCACGAAGGGGGCCAGCAGCGCCGGGACGATGATCTTGTTGATCAGGCCGGTCTTCTGATCTCCGGTCCAGATCACCCCGCTCGCGCCGAGTGCGGCCACCGCGGCGCCGATCAGACCGCCGAACAGGGCGTGCGAGGAACTCGACGGAATGCCGAACAGCCAGGTGAACAGATTCCACAGAATTCCGCCGACCAGGCCCGCGAAAATTATGTGCAGCAAGGCCATATGGTGCACGCCGCCGATATTCAGCAGTCCACCGGAGACCGTTTTGGCCACCTCGACCGACAGGAACGCGCCCACCAGGTTCAGCACGGCCGACAGGGCCACCGCCACCCGCGGGGAAAGCGCACCGGTCGCGATGGAGGTCGCCATCGCATTCGCCGTGTCATGGAACCCATTGGTGAAATCGAAGGCCAACGCGGTGATGATTACGATCAAGAGAACGAGAAGCTCAGCGCTCACACCTTCAGTGTCACAACGGGACCACTCATATCGAATACGTCCGAGCCGGAGTTCATTCGACGTTCAATCCGGCGCCGCCTCACCGAGACAGTTCCCCGCGAACAGTCGTACGCCGACAGTGAACTGGGCCCGCGCGGACGGGTTTGCGCGGCGAGAATGGAGCGGGCTGTATCGGCCCAATTGCTTTGGGAGGCTGTGGAGATGGAAGAGGTGCTGCTCACGCCGCCGGATGCCGCCGAGGTGCGGTTTCTGGCGCGGGGTGTGGTGAGTGCGGCGGCCGGGGCCGCGGGGCTGACGCCATTGCAGGAGTTGCTGATTCCGGCGATGTTCCTGTCGATGACCGGGCATCCGGTGGAGTTGGCCGAGGTGCGCCCGATCGGGGCGGCGGAATTCGCCGACGGGATGGCGCGGCGCAATCGGATCTTCCGGGAGCGGATCGTGCAGACCATGCTGCTGGCGGCGCTGGTGGTGCGGCCGCTGCCCGCCGAGGTGGGGGATCGGCTGCGGGAGTTCGCCGATGCGCTGGAGGTGGACGATGACATGATCGCGGTGGCGCGGCTGTATGCCGAGGGCGCGGTGGATCTGGCGGCGGTCGACTTCTCGCGCAATGGTTATCTGGGTAATACGGATGCGCTGCGGCTGGACGCGCTGCATACCGAGGGGCTCGACAGCTCTTGGAGCGCGGTCAGCGACGACCCGGTTCTGGCCGGGCGGTGGGCCGAGCTGTGGGATCTGCCGGTGGGCACACTCGGGCGCGGCGTCGCCGACTTCTACCGCGACCGCGGCTTCGTCACCCCCGGTCTGGCCGGGTCCGCGCCGCCGCTACTGGCCCAGCACGATTGGGTGCATGTGCTCGCCGGGTACGGCACCACCCTCGAGAACGAGATCGAGGTCTTCGCCTTCATGGCTCGCGCCAATGACGATCCGCGCGCGTTCAGCCTGCTGGCGATGGTCATCTCGCTGTTCGAGACCGGCTACCTGCGCGCCGGCGCGGGCCTGTTCGAAGCCGACGCCGGACACCTCAGCACCGCGGGCATGGCCCAGCGCCTCGGTGACGCCATGCGCCGCGGCGCCCTCACCCAGGGCAGCCACGACTTCCTCGACCTGGACTGGTTCACCCTGGCCGACCGCCCGATCGCCGTGGTGCGCAACGAAATCGGCCTCGTCCCCAAGGCCGAATCCGCCATCGCGGCGGGCTCGGCCGGACCCTGGCAGCCGGGCGGCATCACGCCCTACCAGCTGAATTCCTCGAAGACCGCCGCCGAGGCCGCGGGCCGCGAATACATCCCCTGGCACCCCGACCCGACCCGCGACTGATCCCACGCCGGGTGAATCGCGGGGCCGCTAGTCCGAGCCGAGCAGGCCCAGCATGCCGGAAACGGCTGCGGACCAGGTGAATTGCTCGGCTCGGTGGCGGGCGGCCAGGCGGCGTTCGATGAGGGGGCGGGCGAGGACGTCGGTGACGGCTTCGGCGAAGGCGCGCGGGTGGTCGGCGGCCACCGCGCCGGCCTCGGCGGTCACGATGTCGGCGAGGGCCGAGGAGCGGCTGGCCACCACCGGGGTGCCGGCGGCGAGGGCTTCCAGGGCGGCGAGGCCGAAGGTTTCGTGGGGGCCGGGGGCCAGGGAGACGTCGGCGGTGGCGAGCAGGGTGGCCAAAGCCGGTCTGTCGCTGATGAATCCGGTGAAATGGACGGTGG
>NZ_BAAFGR010000300.1:0-5511 GCF_041154655.1 Nocardia sp. JMUB6875 | reverse complement strand
GGGCGCAATCGCCGCTTATCCGCCGCCCCCGCCGCCCACGGGGTGGCCACAAGACACGGAACGCGTGAATTCCGGCCCCACCGCCCGGCCGTATCCGCCCGGCCAGGAACCCGCGCCCGCCAATTACGGTGCGCAGCAGCAGGTTGCCGGGCCGATCCCGAAGCAGCCGATGCCGGAGCAGGTCGGCTCCGGTCCGACGAATCGCCCGCAACCCGCGCCACCGTCGGACGACCCGTCACAGCGGCCGACCGATATCGTGCCGCAGCCGGTGGTTTCAACCGGCCGACAGGAGGCTTCGGCCGCGCCCACAGAAATCCTGGCGCAGCCCGGCGGCGCCGGAGTGAGCCCGGCACCGGTCGAGGGTTCCTCGCCTGCCGGGTCGGCCGGGCTGGACGCCGAGCGCTCTGGGCGCGGTGTCGAACCATCGAAGGCAGGTGATGTTTCCGGTGGTGAGACCGAGCGGCCCGCCGGCCTCGAGGGCGATTCGCGTACCGCCTCGGCCTCCGCAGCGGGGGAAGAGGATTCGCCCGATTCGCCCGGCTTTGCCGAGCTTGTGGCCGAGCCGCTGACGGCGCTGGCGCGGCCGGTCTCGGTCAGCGCGCACGGGGGCACGTCGGGCTCGCCCGGCGATGAGTCGCCGGGCGGTGCGGCGGCGGAGTCGGCCACCGGCTCGACGGATTTCGTTGCTGCCGAGGTCGAATCGAGTGGCGTGTCGCGACATCCGAATTCGGGCGCGTTCGTGCCGCTGGGGCGCGGTGACGTCCGGGCCGCGGCCGAGGTGAGCGCCGCCGCCGACGCCGGTGGGATGGCCGAGGCGGACACGGCCCCCGCTGTGAGCGGCGAGGGGGACACCAGCGAGACGGCTTCCGTCGGCGCCGCGGCGGCGGAGTCCAGTGCGCCGGAGCAGGTTTCGGGGAGCGAGATCGGATCGCCGACTCCGGACTCGGCGGCCGGGGTGCCGGTTCCGGCGGATGGGCCAGGGTACGGGGCTTACGGTGCGGTGGTGCCCGGTGGGTCCGGGTATGGGGCGCCGCACGGTGCGTTCGGGCCGAATGTGGTGCGGCCGGGGTTGATTCCGACGTCGCAGCGGGCGGAGGCGTCGCAGGTGACCGCGTTGGTGGTGTTGGGGCTGGCGGTGGTGGCGTTGGTGTTGATGGTTGTGGTCGCGGTGGTGCTGGTTTCCGGTTAGGTCGGGACCGGTCGGGATGGGTCAGGTGCCGGGGAAGAGGGTGGCGTCGGTGCGCAGGACCATTTGGCCTCTGTCGACGAGGATTTGGCGGGCGCGGCGGCGGACCAGGCAGTTGTCCACGGTGCAGTACTTGTGAATCTGCATGGCCTGGTGGGCGTCGGGGAGGCCCAGATCGCCGGGGTCCATCGTGCAGTCGAACAGAAGAAACATCATGGTTTCCACTGGGGCAGCGCAGGGGGGCTGAACAGTTCGCGGTCCGGTGCTGGTGCTCGGCATGCGGCGCGCCTGCGCCGGGCCTCCCGCAAGCGTAACGGGATTCGTGGTGTGCCACGCCGGTATCGGCCGCGTTGTCACGCCTGGTCAGGATTTCGGGGAGTGGGAGAGGGGGTGCGCCCGGCTCGGGGACGAGTGGGTCCAGAGATATCAGGGCTCCGGTTCTCACCGGGCGCGACTCCAGTCCAGCACCGTTTCGGCGAACCGACAATCGAAGCCTCGCCGCGGTGGGAAACTTTCCGAAAGCTCCAGGTCAGCATTCATATCGCGTGGGAGCATCATTCGCAGTGACCGAAAACAGCCTTCGTGGGGGAGGATTCGATGTCCGAGCATGGTTCGACTTTGCCGCGTCGTCAGCTGGGGCGATATCTGCGCGAAGGCCGAATGCAGTGCAATATGACGATCGCCGAGGCAGCGGCGCTGATGGAGTGGAGCGAGTCCAAGCTGCAGCGACTCGAAACCGGTAATGCCGAGAAGATCCGGGTCCTCGACGTCCGGGAACTGTGTCGCATCTACGACTTCGACGACGAGTTCAGCTCGGCGCTGACCGGCCTCGCGCAACAGGCCAGCGTCAAGTCCTGGTGGCACGAGTACGACGATCTGATTCCCGAGGGTTTCAATGTGTATGTGGGCCTGGAGGCTTCGGCCCGCGCCCTCATCTCCTATCAGCCGGAGATCATTCCGGGCCTGCTGCAGACCGCCGAGTACGCACGGGTGTTGATCAACGATTACTGGCCGGATGCTGCACCCGACCAACTGGACCGGAGGGTCCAGTTGAAGATGCGGCGTCAAAGCCTCTTGACGCGCAAGCGAAGTCCCGCCTCCTTCGATGTCGTGGTGCACGAAACCGCATTACGTCGCGTTGTCGGCGGTCCGCGCATCATGGCGGCCCAATTGCGGCGCGTGGCGGATCTGTCGACACTGCCGGCGATCGCTGTTCGTGTACTACCCTTTGCGGCGGGTGTGCCGATCGGTCATACCGTCGGCCCGTTCGTGATCCTGGAGTTCGGCCGGGACGCCGGCAATCGACCCGTCGAACCCACGGTCGTCTACCTGGAGAACTTCCTCGGCGACCTGTATCTGGAGAAGCAGGCCGCGGTCGACCGGTACCGCGAGGCATACCAATCGATCCAGCGCGCCGCGCTGGACGAGACGACCAGCAGAGACCTCCTGCGGAGGGCAGCGAAGGAGTACGCGACGTGACCGTCGAACCCGGCGCCCGGTGGTTCAAGAGCGCCCGCAGCACCGGCGCCAAGGAGTGCGTCGAAATCGCGTTCCTATCCACCGGAGTCGGAGTCCGCGACAGTAAGAACCCGACCGGTCCGGCGTTGATCTTCCCGCCCGCGGACTGGGACCGCTTCACCGCCGCCCTGGCCGCCGGGCGGTTCGACAACTGAGCCCGAGCCCGGCGGGGATCCGGTGACGGTCAGGGGGATTCGCGGGATTCGGGGATTCAGGCCGAGCGGGCGGCGCGGGCCGAGGCGAGGGTGACCGCGGCGGCGTTCCAGATGGCGTAGGCGCTCACCGAGTAGGGGACCCAGGTGGGGTGGCGCAGCGCGATCAGGACAATGGTCGCGACGGCCAGCGCCAGTGCGCGGATGACAATGCCGTTGCGCAGCAGGCTCTTCAGGACCTGCGCGTTCAGTGGGGTGGCGGCCTTGACGGCGTTCATGATCTTCGACCTTCTGCAAAGGCTCTCGGTGGCGGGGAACGGGCGGATTACGCGGCGGGCCAGTCGTTCTCGGTCTCGCCGACCTTGTTGACGTAGTTGGTCAGGGTCTGCAGGGCGACCAGGGCGACGATCTCGAGCACCTGCTCCTGGGTCCAGCCCGCGGCCAGCGCCTCGGCCGGATCGGCCTTGCCGCGGCTCTCGGTCAACTCGCGGGCGAAGGCAACGGCGGCAGCCTCTTTCGCGTCCGCGGAGGTGCCCTGCTTGGCGGCCTCGATCTCGGCGTCGCTCAACTTGGCGACCCGCTTGCCGGTGAAGGTGTGCGCCGCGACGCAGTAGCCGCAGTCATTGGCCGCGCCGACGGTGAGCGCGATGCGCTCGGAGGTGGCGGGCGGCAGCGTGCCCTTCTTCAGCGCGCCGGACAGCCCGAGGTAACCCTCCAGTACCGCGGACGAATTGGCCATCACCTTGGTCATGTTCGGCACCCGCCCCATGCGCTTGCGGACCTCGTCCAGCAGGGGAGCGTGCTCGATCGGAGTGATCATGTCTCTCAACCTTTCTAACGGAAGATCTTGCTTCTTCACGTTAGAACATCATGGCACGCGAATTCAATACCCGTTAGAATCGGAAACATGGTCGATCCCTTGGCACTCCGATTGGCGAACACCATCCGCGCCACCAGCCGCGGACTGACCGATGCGTTCGCCACCCCCGAATCCACCCGGGATTGGCTGGTCTCCAATGCCGAGCACCTCGGCGTCTACCTGGACCTCGAGGGCTATCTGCCCAGCGAGGCCGACCGCACCGCGCTGGTCGACCTGCGCCAGAACGTGCGCGCCCTGTTCGCGGAATGCGTTGCGCCCCAACCGCCCAGCTCCGCCGACGCCGCGGTGCTGCCCGCCTTCCCCGACGCGCTGGCCGCCGTGAACCGCGCCACCGCCCCCGCGCTGCGGCTACTGGAGTGGGACGGCGACGGCCCGCACGCCGAGCACCGGCTGCTCAGCACCAGCGACGTGGACACCGTCATGGCGGGCCTGGCCGATGCCACCATCGAATTCTTCACCGGCCCCGAGGCCGCCCAGATCCGCACCTGCCCCGCGCCGCGCTGCGTGCGCTACTTCCTGAAATCCCATCCGCGCCAGGAGTGGTGCTCGGTGGCCTGCGGCAATCGCGCCCGCGCGGCCCGGCACTACGCCCAGCACCGCGACGACTGACCGGCCCCGGATTCGATATATACACCCCCGGGTATGCGAACGGCCCCCGCTCCGTAGAGCGGGGGCCGTGACGTAGGCGCGTGTGGCGCAGCGTTTCTCGGCTCGCTCAGCCGAAGAAGGCGGCCGCCTCCCGGTACCGCTCCGGCGGCACCAGCTTGAGCTGCTTGGTCGCCTCCGACAGCGGCACGAGCTCGATCTCATTGCCCTTCAGCGACACCATCTGCCCGAATTGCCCGGCGTGCACCGCTTCCGCCGCGTGCACCCCGAAACGCGTTGCCAGCACCCGGTCGAACGAGGTCGGCGTGCCGCCGCGCTGGACGTGGCCGAGCACGGTCACCCGCACTTCCTTGCCGATGCGCCGCTCGATCTCGGGCGCGAGTTGCTGTGCCACACCGGTGAACCGGACATGCCCGAATTCGTCGACCCCGCCGTCCCGCAGCGACATGGACTTGGGATCGGGCTGCGCGCCCTCGGCCACCACGCAGATGAAATGCGAATCCCCGCGCTGGAAGCGCCGTTTCACCATGGCGCAGACCTCGTCCACGTCGAACGGCACCTCGGGCACCAGGGTCAGGTGCGCGCCGGCGGCGATGCCGGAGTTGATGGCGATCCAGCCCGCGTGCCGCCCCATCACCTCGACCAGCATGACGCGCTGATGCGATTCGGCGGTGGTGTGCAGCCGGTCGATGGCCTCGGTGGCGATGGCGACCGCGGTGTCGTGGCCGAAGGTGGTGTCGGTGCAGTCGATGTCGTTGTCGATGGTCTTGGGCACGCCGACCACCGGCACGCCCTCGTCGGCCAGCCAGGAGGCCGCGGTCAGCGTGCCCTCGCCGCCGATCGGGATGAGCGCGTCGATGCCGTTGTCGTCGAGGGTCTGCTTGATCCGGCCGAGTCCGGCGCGCAGCACATCCGGATTGGTGCGCGCGGTGCCGAGAATGGTGCCGCCCTTGGTGAGCAGCCGGTCGGTGCGGTCATTGTTGAGGATGTGGATCTTCCGATCCTCGAGTAGTCCCCGCCAGCCGTCCTGGAACCCGACGATCGCATCCCCCCACCGTCCGTTCGCGGTACGAACGACGGCACGAATCACGGCATTCAGGCCAGGGCAGTCTCCGCCTCCGGTCAAGACTCCGATGCGCATGATGCCCATCTTGCCCTGACCCGCCCCC
>NZ_BAAFGR010000299.1:0-5534 GCF_041154655.1 Nocardia sp. JMUB6875 | reverse complement strand
GGCGGGCGTAGGTTGGGGGGCATGGCGGCTCCCAGGCATCCGGTACCGACGCTCGGTACGCAGCGGCTGGCGGCGGCTTGTCAGGCCGAGGTGCCGGAGCTCACCAAGCGGCTGATGGCGGCCATCGCGACCGATAATCCGGAGTGGACGGATTACACGGCGGTGCCGCGCGCGGATCTGCGGGACGGGTGCAAGCGGTATCTGACGCGGATTCTGGATCTGCTGGGCGGGCTGGAGCCGGATCCCGAGGGGGATGACGTGGCGGCGGCCATCGGCAGGCGGCGGGCCGAGCAGGGCGTGCCGCTGGAGGCGATGCTGCGCACCTTCCGGCTGGGCGGGCAGATCGTGTGGGAGGCGTTGCTGGACAAGGCCGATGACATCGGGCCGAGTGAGATCCGGCAGGTGGGGTCGGTGATGTGGGCGGTGGTCGACGGGATGTCGTCGGCGCTGGTGACCTCGTACCGGACCACCGAGCTGGATCGGGTGCGCAGCGATGAGCGGCGCCGCCATTCGCTGATGGAGGATCTGCTGGCGGGCCGCGCCCACGACGCCACCTTCGCGGCGCGGGCCGGGCGGGACCTGAATCTGCCGCCGAACGGGGCGTATCTGGTGGTCGTGGCGCGGAGTGAGAGCGGGCCGCCGCTGCACATGGGCGCCGAGGCGGCGCTGGGGGTGACCGGGATCCGGTCGGTGTGGCACGACCGGGTGGATTCGACGGTCGGGCTGGTGTCGCTCGAGCATCGGGAGAGTTCGGCTGTGCTGCAACAGCTTCGGCCGCTGATCCGGGGCCGGGCGGGCGTCTCCCCCGCGGTCGCCGGGCTGGCGAGCATCGATACCGGGCACGGTCTGGCGGTGCTCGCGCTGGAGACCGTCTCCGGCGACGAGCAGGGCCTGCTGGTCTCCCTCGACGACCGCTACCCCGAGGCGCTGCTGCTGCGCTCTCCCGATCTCACCGATCTGCTGGTGTCACGCACCCTCGGCCCGGTGCTGGACCTGCCGCCCAAGGAACGCGACATTCTGTTGCGGACCCTGGCCGTCTGGCTGGCCGAGAACTGCTCGGCCGCGAACGCCGCGCCCCGGCTGCACTGCCATCGCAATACGGTCATCAACCGGCTCCAGCGCATCACCATGCTGCTCGGTCGTCCGCTGGAGGGCCAGCGCTCCTACGTGGAGCTTTCTCTCGCCTTGGCCGCTCTGGAACTTCCTGGCGCGACTCACGATTGAGCCTTTTCGGCGCGCCGGAAGAGCCGTCGAACGCCCGCTACCGACGGGTACTAATTGTGCTCAGCGCCCAGTCGATTCCTGTCATATATGGGCTTCCAGTTCCTTGTTTGTGCATTTGGTGACCGACAGACTCGATCGGAATGACCCGCATCACAACCGATAGCGGGTCTGTGAGTACATCGAGATGAGGAGCACCACGAGTGCCGGAATTCGATCTTCTGGTGATCGGCGGCGGCCCGGGCGGTTATGTGGCCGCCATCCGCGCCGCTCAGCGGGGCCTGAATGTTGGCTTGGTGGAGAAGGAACGCGCCGGCGGCGTCTGCCTGAACTGGGGCTGCATCCCGACCAAGGCGATGCTGCGTTCCGCCGAGGTCTTCCACACCCTGCAGGCCGCGGCCGACTTCGGCGTCTACGCCGACAATGTCCGCTTCGATTACGCCGCGGTGCGGCAGCGCAAGGACGGCATCGTCAAGGAACTGACCGATGGCGTCGCGGGCCTGCTGAAGGCCAATGGCGTGACGCAGATCGAAGGCCACGCGAAGTTCACCAGCGCGACCACCGTCGAGGTCTTCCAGGCCGGTCCGTCGCCGATCTTCGAGGGCGGCCCGCGTTACGCCGCCGCCCCGACCGCGACCTCCGTGCGCACCATCAGCGCCACCGACATCATCGTCGCGACCGGTTCGGTCCCGGCCGTCCTCCCGATCCCGGGCGCGGACCTGCCCGGCGTGATCACCTCCGACGGCGCGTTCGGCCTCACCGAGGTCCCCAAGCGGCTGGTCGTCATCGGCGGCAGCGCGGTGGGCGCGGAGTGGGCCAACCTGTTCCACGAATTCGGCGCGGACGTCACCGTGGTGGAGATGCAGGATCGCCTGGTTCCGTTGGAGGACAAGGAGATCGGCAACGCCCTGGTGCGCTCGTTCACCAAGCGCGGCATCAAGGTGCTGACCGGAGCGACCGTCACCGGGATCGCCGAGGCCGGTAACGGCCTGTCGGTCACCGTCGGCGGCGCGAAGCCGCAGGAACTGCCCGCGGACGTGGTGCTGGTCGGCGTCGGCCGCCGCCCCAATACCGCCGAGCTGGGCCTCGAGATCGCCGGAATCGAAACGGACGCACGCGGTTTCATCCCGGTCGATGAGCACCTGCGCACCGGCGTCGAGCACGTCTACGCCATCGGCGATGTCACCGGCAAGGCGCTGCTCGCGCACGTCGCCTCGCATCAGGGTCTGGTCGCCTCCGACACCATCGCGGGCCACGCGGCGCACATCGACTACAACGTCATCCCGGCCGCGACCTTCACCCACCCGGAGATCGCCAGCGTCGGTCTGACCGAGGACGCCGCGAAGGCCGCCGGCCACGAGATCATCACGGCCAAGTTCCCGTTCGCGGCGCTGGGCCGGGCGAAGTCCTTCGGCGATCAGGAGGGCTTCCTGAAGATCGTCGCCGGGGCCAAGCACAAGGAAGTTCTGGGCGTGCACATCATCGGCCTGTCGGCAAGCGATCTGATCACCGAAGGGGCCCTGGCGATCTCGCTGGAGGCGACCCTCGACGAGCTGGCCGAGACCATCCACGCCCACCCCACCCTCGGCGAGATCGGTATGGAGGCCGCCCTGGTCGGGCTGGGCCTGCCGGTTCACGTCGCGCCGCCCCGGAAGCGTTGAGGAGTTCCATCGTGACCACGACCACCGCTGCGCCGCGCAAGTCGGCGCGCAAGGCCGCCAAGGCTGACGTATCCGTGCCCGACACCGCCGAAAACCTGCTCGGCGGACCGGATTTCGGCGGCGCGGACGCCAACGACCTGCTCGGTCTCTACACCGACATGCTGTTCATCCGCCGCTTCGAGGAGCGCACCGCGCAGGCGTACCAGCAGGCCAAGATCGGCGGCTACTGCCACCTGAACCTGGGTGAGGAAGCCACCGTCGTCGGTGTCGGCAAGGCCATGCGCCCCACCGACTACCTGTTCACCAACTACCGCGAGCACGGTTACGCGCTGGCCAAGGGCATCGAGCCCGGTCGCGTCATGGCCGAGCTGTACGGCCGCTCCACCGGCACCTCCAAGGGCTGGGGCGGGTCGATGCACATGTACGACACCCAGACCCGCCTGCTCGGCGGTTACGCCATCGTCGGCGGCCAGGTTCCCCTCGCCATCGGCGCGGCGCTGGCCATCGACTACCGCGGCGGCGATGACGTCGTGGTGTGCCAGATGGGTGAGGGCACCACCAACATCGGCGCCTTCCACGAGTCGCTGAACATCGCGGCGCTGTGGAATCTGCCCGTCGTGTTCCTGGTGATCAACAACCAGACCGGCATGGGCACCACCGTCGAGAAGTCCTCGGCCGAACCGGATCTGTGGAAGCGCGCCTCCTCCTACCGCATGCGCGGTGAGCGCGTGGACGGCACCGATGTGCTTGCCGTGCGCGAGGTCGCCTCCGACCTCATCGAGACCGCCCGCCGCGAGGGCAAGCCCGCGCTGCTCGAGGCCGTCTCCTACCGGCTCAAGGGCCACTCGGTCGTCGACCCGGCCAAGTACCGCACCGAGGACGCGGTCTCCACCGCCGTCGAGCACGACCCGATCGTGTTGTGGCACAACCGCCTGCTCGAGGCCGGTGTGCTGAGCGAGGAGTCGGCCGCCGCCATCGAGGCCGATGTGAAGGACCGCGTCCGCGCGGCCGTCGATTTCGCCGACGCGTCCCCGCACCCGGACCCGGCCACCCTGTTCGATTACAACTACGCGACCCCGGTCGCGGGCGATTCCCATCGCCTGCCCGGCGATCCGCTCTTCACCGCATAAGGACATCACCGTGGCTGTCATGACCTACCGTGAAGCGCTGCGCGAGACCCTCCGCGAGGAGATGCAGCGCGACGACGATGTCTTCCTCATCGGAGAAGAAATCGGCGTTTTCGAGGGCTCCTACAAGATCACCGCCGGCCTGCTGAAGGAATTCGGCGAGAAGCGGGTGCGCGACACCCCGATCGCCGAAGAGGGTTTCGTGGGCGCGGCCATCGGCGCCGCCATGCTGGGCCTGCGCCCGGTCGTCGAGCTCATGACGATCAACTTCTCGCTGCTGGCGCTGGATCAGATCGTCAACCACGCCGCCAAGATCTACGGCATGTTCGGTGGTCAGACCTCCGTGCCGATGGTCATCCGCACCCCCGGTGGCGGCGGCCAGCAGCTCGGCGCGACGCACTCGCAGAACATCGAGCTGTACTACGCATTCGTGCCCGGCCTCAAGGTCGTCGCGCCCAGCACCCCCGCCGACGCGCGGGCGCTGCTGAAGGCCGCCATCGAGGACGACGACCCGGTGCTGTTCCTGGAGAACCTCTCGCTCTACAACACCAAGGGCGAAGTGCCGGACGACCTTCCGGCCGCCGAGCTGGGCAAGGCCGCGGTCACCCGCGAGGGCACCGACATCACGCTGATCGGCTACTCGCGCATGGCTACCGTGTGCACCCAGGTCGCCGAAAAGCTTGCCGCCGAGGGCATCTCGGCCGAGGTCGTGGACCTGCGCAGCCTGCGCCCACTGGACCGCGACACCATTGTCGCCTCGGCCAAGAAGACCGGCGCCGTCGTGATCGGCGAGGACGACTGGCTGACCTACGGCATCGGCGCGGAGGTGGCCGCGTCCATCTCCGACGGCGCGTTCGACTACCTCGACGCCCCCGTGCGCCGCGTGGCCATGGCCGAGGTGCCGCTGCCGTACGCCAAGCCGCTCGAGAAGCTGGCGCTCCCGTCGCCGGACACGCTGTACCGCGCCGCCATCGAAACCCTTGCCGCCGTGGGCAAGCGACGCTGAGAACCGGAAGGAATCATGTCTGAAGTAACCATGCCCCGGCTCTCCGACACCATGGAGGAGGGCATCGTCTCGGCCTGGCTCAAGCAGGTCGGCGACCAGGTCAAAGCGGGCGAGATCCTCGCCGAGATCGAGACCGACAAGGCGCTCATGGAGCTCGAGGCGTACGAGGACGGCGTGCTCGAGCGGATCATCGCCGAGCCGGGTACCACCGTCGCCATCGGTGAGCCGATCGCGTTCCTGGGTGATGGCAGCGGCGCGTCCGCCGCCCCGGCTGCTGCTCCCGCCGCTCCCGCCGCCGCAGCCCCGGCCCCTGCCGCCGCGGCTCCGGCCGCTGCTCCGGCTCCCGCTGCCGCGCAGGCCGTTTCGGCTCCGACCGCCGGAACCGGCAGCGCCCCCGCGGTTTCCGCCGACGGCGAGCGCAAGCGGACTTCTCCGCTTGCCCGCAAGGTCGCCAAGGAGCTCGGCGTCGATATCAACACGGTGAGCGGCACCGGCCCCAACGGCCGCGTCACCAAGCAG
>NZ_BAAFGR010000298.1:0-5580 GCF_041154655.1 Nocardia sp. JMUB6875 | reverse complement strand
CACCCACCCGGGGTCGGGTGTCCCGTTGTCCGACCTTGCCGCACCGGTGTGCCACTCGGCGATCGGGTTGTCGCGCCGGCGGACTCGGGCGGTGCTCGGCGGTGAATCCGAGGGCTCGATGGTGAATCGGCGCGGGGTCAGCGGTCGAGTTCCTCGGACCAGGCTTGGAGGCCCGCCAGGAAGCCTGCGCGTTCGGCGGGAGTCAGGCGGGCCATGGCGCGGTGGAGGGCGTTGGAGCGGCGGGCGATGAAGGCCGCCACGTCGTCGCGGCGGTCGTCGGGGAGGGAGAGGAGAGTGCGGCGGTTGTCGGCGGGGTCGTTGTGGCGTTGCAGCCAGCCGGCGCGGTTCAGTTCTCCGGCAAGCTGACTCGCGTTGGTGAGGCTGATGCCGAGGCGGCGGGACAGGTCGCCGACGCTGATGCTCCCGGCGGCGAGCACCTGCGCCAGCACCGCGCCGTGACGGTTGCCGAGGCCGTCGGCGTCGAAGGATTCGCGAAGCGCGGGCGGCATATCGCCGTGGGCGCGGCGGAAGTGCGTGGCGATGAGGGGCGCCAGCGCTTCCAGTCGCCGCTGGTCCTCGGCGCTGACCGGTGTGCTCGCCGTGATGGTGCATACCGGGGTGCCCGGGCTGCCCGTGGTGTCCGCCGCTCGCTGTCGCCGAGGCACGAACCCTCCGATCGATCTCCGACTCTGTCTTGACACCGCAAGGATACAGGTTCAAAAATCAGAACAGTTCCGAAGTTTGAACTATCTGATGATGGAAGGCTCACACATGCGCACCCGCCTGCTCACCGCGGCCGCCCTGCTCACCACCGGATACTTGTGCGGCGCATTCGGTTACGGCTTGATCAATGTCGCCCAGGCGTTCAAGACCGTGCCGCTGGATGTTCGCTTCACCTTCCACACCGCCCTCATGAAGGTGAACGGCCCGGTCATGCAATCGACCATGGCGCTGGCCGCTCTGACCTCCCTGCTGCTGGCCGTCTACAGCGCCGGACTCGTCCGGCGCTGGGCCGCAACGGCTTTCGCGCTGGAGGTGACGTCGTTCCTGATCACGCGCTTCGGCAATGTCCCCATCAACGGCAAGATCAAGCAGTGGGCGGTCGGCCCGTTCCCGTCCGACTACGCCCAGCTCCTGCACCGGTGGGAAATGTTCCACATCGCCCGCACCACCACGGCGCTGCTGGCATTCCTGATCATCATCGCCCTGGCCGTCTCGGCCCAGGCTCCGGCGCGTCAGCCGGTCCCGGTGGCCCCCAACTGAATTCTCGCGATTCCGAACTCGGTGGACGCTATGTCTAGTTAGTCTGTGCAGTGTTAGCGAACCTTCACCGCTAGGACCTCTCGTGAGCTATTCACTCATCATCGCCAATGGCACGGTCGTCGACGGCACGGGCGCGGAACCCTTCCCGGCCGATATCGCGGTGCGGGACGGCCGCATCGCCGAGATCGCCGCGCCCGGCGAACTCGCGCACGCCGAGGCGCAGGAGCGAATCGACGCGGACGGCCTGCTGGTGACACCCGGATTCGTCGACATCCACACGCATTACGACGGCCAGATCACCTGGGACCCACTGCTGACCCCGAGCTGCTGGCACGGCGTCACCACCGTGGTGATGGGCAATTGCGGCGTCGGCTTCGCACCGGTCACGCCGGAGAAGCGGGAATGGCTGATCGGGCTCATGGAAGGCGTCGAGGACATCCCGGGTGCCGCGCTCTCCACCGGAATCCATTGGAACTGGCAGTCTTTCCCGCAGTTCCTCGACGCCCTCGACCAGCTGCCGCTGGCCATCGACGTCGGCACCCAGGTTCCGCACGGCGCGGTCCGCGCCTACGTGATGGGGGAGCGCGGCGCCAAGAACGAGGCCGCCTCCGCCGAGGACATCGGCATGATGGCCAAGCTGGTGCGCGAGGGCATCGAGGCCGGGGCGCTCGGCTTTTCGACCTCCCGCACCATCGTGCACCGCGCCATCGACGGGGAGCCGGTGCCGGGCACCTTCGCCGCCGAGGAGGAGCTGTTCGGTATCGGTCAGGCGCTGGCCGACGTGGGCCGCGGGGTGTTCGAACTGGCCCCCGCCGGGATCATGGGCGAGGATCTCGCCGCGCCCGACCGTGAACTCGCCTGGATGCTGCGCCTGGCCGAGCAGACCGGCCGCACCGTGAGTTTCGGCCTGCTGCAACATGATGGCGCACCCGACGACTGGAAACGACTGCTGGACTCCGCCGCCGAAGCCTTCGACTCCGGAATCCCGCTGCGCCCACAGGTTTCCGCCCGGCCGCTGGGCCTGCTCATCGGCCTGCAGACGTTCAACCCCTTCTCGTTCCGCCCGTCCTACCAGGCCGCGGTCGCCCGCAGCGGCCAGCATCTCGACGCCCTGGTCGCCGAACTGCGTGACCCGGCCCTGCGCGACACCATCCTGAACGAGGCCGACCTGCCCGACAATCCGATGGCCTTCATCAGCATGGGCCTGGATCGCACCTTCACCCTCGGCGACCCGCCCGACTACGAACCCGATCCGGCCGCCAGCCTGGCCGCGGACGCCGACCGCGCGGGCGTCGAACCATTCCGCTACATCTACGACCAGCTGCTCGGCCGCGACGGCCGCGCCCTGTTCTACCGCCCGCTGCTGAATTACTCACGCTTCACCCAGGATCCGATCCGCGACATGCTGACCCACCCGGTCACCGCGGTCGGCCTCGGCGACGGCGGCGCCCACGTCGGCGCCATCTGCGACGCCTCCAACACCACCTACCTGCTCACCCACTGGTCCCGCGATCGCGCACGCGGAGAACGCATTCCGCTGCCGCTGGCCGTCCGCAAGATGACCCTCGACACCGCGCGGATGTACGGCCTGCACGACCGCGGCGAGATCGCGGTGGGAAAGAAGGCCGACCTCAACATCATCGACTACCACGCCCTGCGCCTGCTCCCGCCCGCCATGGCCTACGACCTCCCCGGCGGCGCCCGACGACTCCTCCAGCGCGCCGAGGGCTACCGCGCCACCATCGTCTCCGGCCAGGTAGTCCTGCGCGACGGCGAGGACACCGGCGCCCGCCCCGGCGCCCTGATCCGCTCCTGACCCGGATCGCTCGCCGAATGACCCTGCGCGCCAACCAACTCGGAGTCCGAACGGGCGAGCTGGCGCGCAAACCATGCGGCCCGCCGCCGGACTTTGCCCAGCAGTAGTCCGGCGGCCCCGGAGGTCCGGATGAGAATGGTCCGGAACTCCGGGTGGCCGGGGCGGCGCGGATGCCGTTGGGCGGGTGGTCAGCTCAGCTGGACGACGGCGGTGGCGCGCCCGAAGATCTTGCGGCCCTCGTTGAGTGCGGTGATCGCGACGACGGCGGTGCCGGTGTCCGGGTCGATCGACTTGATCTTGCCCGTGTAGTCGATGGCCGTGGGGCCGCCCTCGGCGAGGTGGACCGGATTGCTCATGCGCACGCTGTACTGCTTCAGCGCGCCCGGATCGCCCAGCCACGAGGTGACGAAGCCCGCGCCGTAGGCCATGGTGAGCATGCCGTGCGCGACAATGCCGCGCTCGAGCCCGACCCGCCGTGCGGCCTCGGTGTGCCAGTGGATCGGGTTCGCGTCACCCGCGACACCGGCATAGCGGACCAGGTCACCGATGGTGAGAAGGATTGTGCTGCTAGGCAATTCGTCGCCCACCCGAACCGCGTCCAGCCGCCGCGACCGGGTGCTGCGATAGGTCGCGATGACCGGATCCCAGCCGGGCAGCTCGATGCGGCGCGGCGTCCGCGCCAGGAAGGTGTCCATCCCGCGATGCACCAGTTCGCCCAGCAGCCGGTGGGTTTCGGCATGATCCTCGGACTGTTCGGCGCGCCCGATGACGCTGGTGGATCCGGTCAGCACCGCCACCCCGTCCGCGTCGGTGATGACGTTCTCGAACACGAACATGTCCCCGCCGAACGCCCGCCGCACCGAGCGCAGCGCCACATTGCTGGTCAGTCGATCGCCCACCAGGATCGGCCGGTGGAAATCCAGCACCTGATCGGTCTGCACCGAGGCCCGCAGGTCGTAGCCGGTCAGCATGCCGCTCATGGCGTGCTGCACCGGCGTGGCCAGCAGCGACGCGAAGGTCGGCGAGCCGATCAGCGCCGGATAGCCCAGCTCCGCGGCGGCCTCCTCGGACCAGTGCGCCGGATGGTCGTCCTGCACGGCGGACGCGTACTCCCGCACCTTCTCCCGGCCGACCTCGTAGTAGGAGTCGAGCCGAAACCGCCGATCCACCATCGAGGTCGCGTGCTCGATCGGATCGGATGCCGCCGGCTCGATGGGATCGGTCATCGCGGGCGCGACCGGGTCGGTCATCGAAGGCGCGACCGGGTCGGTCATCGAAGGCACAGCGACGGACTCGAGAATGCTCAAAACAACCCCTCTGCGGTTTCGGTAGTGGACTGACGGAATGTCACCGAGATCGAGGGGGAGCCCGTGATGACCCGCCACCTGCGATCCATCGAGGTCGAGCGGGCGGCCACCGCATGGTTGTCAGCGGAGCTACAGCGTGGCGGTCTGCGCAGAGGATAGCCACCGCCGCGGTTCCGGAATAATGCAGGGATGTCAGCCGCCACCGTTCTGATCCTCCAGCACGCCGACGTCGAGCAGCCCGGCCTGATCCGGGAGGTGCTCGAGGCGCATCGAATTCCCACGCTGACCCGCAATCTGATCGCGGAGCCGGGCGTCTCGGCCGCGGACCTGCCGCCCTTCTCCGAGCTGGCCGGGCTCGTCCTCATGGGCGGCGTCATGAACGCCGACCAGACCGACGACTACCCGGCCCTGAAGCTGGAACGCGAATTGCTCACGCAGGCACTGCGAGTCGAGCTCCCGACTCTCGGCATCTGCCTGGGTTCCCAGCTCCTGGCCCGCGCCGCCGGTCTCACCGTCCGCCCCGGCACCGTCGACGAACTGGGCTGGGCCCCACTCCGCGACGTCGACCGCGACGACCCGTTCGTGGGCCCGCTGGCCGACGCACCCGCCGTGCTCCACTGGCACGGCGACCGCATCGAGGCCACCGCCGCCATCCCCGCCCTGGCCGCCACGGATTCCACACCCGTGCAAGCCTTCCGGGCCGGACCCGCCGCCTGGGGCCTGCAATTCCACCCCGAAGTCGACGAGGCCATGCTCGAGGGCTGGCTCTCCGAACCCGACTACGGCATCGAGGCCCGCCAGCTCCTGGGCCCCCACGCACTGGATATCCTTCGCGCCCAGGTCCGTTCGGCAGCCCCGGCCCTGCGGCCGCTGTTCGAGCAGAGCCTCGAATACTTCAGCTCGCTGATCCTGGCGCGCCGATCCGCCACGGCGGCAGGCTGATTCGCCTCGGCCGACTCCGAGCGTCCTAGCGCTTGGACGAATTCGCGCACCGCCGCGAATATCGCGCCCACAGCATCGCCACGACAATGGCCCGCGCGGCGTCCCCGGCGCCCTGCATCCGCCCGGTCCATCGCGGCCGCGGCAATTTCCCGCGCACATACCTCCGGAGGCGCTGCGCCCCACCGTCTCCGAGAGGGGACCGCCCCGCCGGTTCCCCCTCGGAACGGTCCGCCCCCGCCTGCTGGTGCGCCC
>NZ_BAAFGR010000297.1:0-5583 GCF_041154655.1 Nocardia sp. JMUB6875 | reverse complement strand
TCTGCACCACCGCCCCGACCACCCCGGCTTCGACCCCACCGCCCTCGACGACGCCTACGTCCTCGACGCCCAGACCAGAATCTACGAATGGTTCGACTCGCACCTACGCTGACCAGCCGATTTGGCCTATTGGTCACCCGCTGTGTAATCTTCTGTCCCGGCGGTTCGAAAGGAACCGGCGCCCTCGAAGAGGGGCACCAGGAGGCGTGCCAGAGCGGCCGAATGGGACTCACTGCTAATGAGTTGTCCCTTCACGGGGACCGGAGGTTCAAATCCTCTCGCCTCCGCCACCACTCGGTTCGCCGTGTGACTACAGTTGAATAAGCTTGCGCCCGTAGCTCAACGGATAGAGCATCTGACTACGGATCAGAAGGTTGGGAGTTCGAGTCTCTCCGGGCGCGCAACACAAGAGCCTCACACCGAATGGTGTGGGGCTCTTGGCTTTTCGGCGGGGGTGCGTGGTGGGTTGATGCGCCCCCCTCCGGCGCATCAACAACCCGGGCAAGCGGGCTCCAGCACTGGTCAAGGGTCGTTTCCCGGGGTGGGAAAGTCAATGCATCGGTGTCGCACCAGAGGTGCGAGTTCGGTCCGGGTGTGATCCGAACGGGCGGCAGAAGGAGGCGGAAGGTCGATGGCCAAAGGGCAACTGGCCGTATTCATCCGGTCGCGGCGGGATGCGCTCGGCATGACGCAGGCGCAACTGGCCGCGAGTACCGGATGGTCCAAGTCCGCCGTCGAGAAGGTGGAGGCGGGAACGCTGACGCCCAGCCTGGAATTCGCGGGCGCGTTGTTCGACGCACTGGGGATTCCGTACATCTATCGGGAACGCATCGTGGCGGCGCTCTATCCGGGCGCGCTGGATCGCGTGCTGGGACCCTCGCCCGCCCTGCCCGACGCGGACGCACTCGCCGACCTCGAGGATCTGCCCTATCCGGCCGCGTACCTCTCGCTGCCCGAAGGTGACGTGCTGGGCGTCAACACCGCATGGCAGACCCTGTTCCCCGGCCTGGAGGCGAAGTCGAATGTATTCGACTACCTGTTCACCGATCCGGAGTCCGAACGGGTCTTCCCGGACTGGGATCAGGTGGCACACGGATTCGTCTACGGCCTGCGCATGATGGGCCCAATCTCGGTCGCCGAATCCGTGCTGAACGAGATCATCGAGCGCTGCCGTGTGCACCCGGAGTTCGACCGGATGTACACGACGGACCCGGACGGCCCGGCGACCCTGCAACCCATGCTGCGAGTCGTCGATCCCGCCACCGGTGCCGTCCGCAAGCTGCACATCAAGATCGACAAACCCCATCTCCCGCACAGTTCCTGGGTCACCTACCGCCTCGTTCCGGTGCGAGATTAGTGGTTGTTGGTGCAGCCAACATTAGTTATATTGGATCTACCAACATTGGCGTCGCCAACATTAGGCGGCGACCACGGGTAGGAGATTCCAATGAGTACTGTTCCCACTCCTCGAGCCGAGCGCGTTCTGATCGTCGGACGAAGCCCGAACGTGCTTCTCGAAGCGGTCGAGATCCTGCGCGGCCGAGGCTATGAGGCCAACGCCACCAACCAGTTCGATGACGTCCTCGACGATTACGACGTGTCCGATATCGACATCCTCACCTTCGGCGGGATGGTTCCCGCGGACACCAAGCAATACCTGCGCGAGGAGGTGGCGAAGCTGAATCCCACGGTGACCTTCGTGCAGGGCCTCGCGGGCATGGCGGGGCTGATCGCGGCCCAGGTCGAAGCCGTCACCTCGACCGACGCGCAGGCGGAGGTCGCCTACGACAGCACGAAACGATCGGTGCTGATCACGCTCACCCGAGCGGCTCACGTAACCGTCGAGGCATGGTGGGGCACAGCGTTTCAGCCTCCGGAGCCGAAGAGTGCGTCGGCGGTGGTCTTCGACGGCGAACTCGAACCCGGCCCCCACTCGATCGCGATGCCGGACAGCATTCCCTCCGTGGCGTCCTTCGCGGCCGCGCGGATCGACGATTCGGTCCATGTGTTCACGGTCGGGGAAATGCCGGAGTCCGTCACGCGACTGGCGCCGGCCACGGCGACGGACCTGCGGCTTCCCGAAGTCGCGAAGGTGATGACGCGCACCGAACAGCGATAAGCCGTCGGCCGCAACTACTTCCAGGCGGCGAGGTCGGGGAGGTTGCCGGTGAGGTCGGCGCCCGAGGAGCGGCCGATGAGCCAGGCGGCCAGAGATGCGGCGGTGCCGGAGATTTCGGCGGTGGGGGTGCCGACGGTGCCGGTGTAGCCGGTGTCGGTGGCGGTCACCGTGAAGCCCGCATCGCCGGCCGGTTTCACCTCGGTCAGGGATTGGGCCAGCAGGCGGGCAACGAATTCCGGGGACCAGTCGGCGGGCGTGTAGCCGACATCGAGGTCCACGTGGTGAATTTCGACCTCTAACAAGCGCATCCAGGGGATGCGGGTGGCGGGGATTTCGCCGCCCGCGCGATTGCGGACCAGCGTGGCCCAGCGGTCCACGGGCATGACGCGGGCGAGGGCGAGCCAGCGTTCGGCGGAGGCGGTGAGGTCCTCGAGCTGTTCACGCAGGGGCCGGGGAGCGCCGGCTTCGATATCGGCCTCACGGAGGAATTGACTTGCGTACTGCGGGGTTTCGATGCCGGTGCGGGCCCACAGCAGCAGGTTGACCAGGCTGTCGGCATTGCGGGACAGGTGGGCCAGGACGTGGCCGCGGGTCCAGCCGGGGAGCAGGGAGGGCTCGACCAGGTCGGCGTCGGTCAGGGCGGCCACCGCCGGGATCAGTCGCGCCGTCGCGGCGGCGACGGTGTCGAGTTGGGCGGTGGTGTCGGCGAGTTGCGCGGCGTCGCTGGTCACGATTCCGACCCTAGTGCGTCGGGGCGGTCAGTGGCCGGACGATGTCGCCTTGCGGTGGCGACGAGCCGGTGCGCCGGAATCCCGTTCGGCGACAACGATTTGCACGGCCAGCGCGATCAGCCACAGCGACATGGCCCCGACCTGGATGCGTTGCGCGATGCCGAGTCCGTAGTTGCCGGGCAGGTTGTCGGCGATCAGCATCCACGCCGTGACCACGGAGCCGACGATCAGAATCCACAGGCCGGTGTGCCGCAGAATCGGCCAGCGCCGGTACTTGAACGCCGCCACCGTGAACGCGATCATCGCGATATAGATGGAGAACACCGCCAGCGTGCTGGTCAGCGCGTGAATCTGGTGCAGCTGCGGGAAAAGCCCGGTATCCACATACCGTTTCGGCCCGTCCGGGTCCTCCGGCACGATCGGCCACTGCGCGTCCGCGATGGTGGACGCGCCGAAGCAGGCCAGCGCCACCCAGCCGATGGTCGAGTACAGCCGCCGCGAGAACAGCAGCAGCCCGCCCAGTCCCGCCACCAGCAGCAGCGAACCCGAGACGGTGTCGCCGGTGGTGAACACCCAGCGGAACGGCGCGCCCTTCTCGGCGAGCTGGCTGAGGAACGTATTGGTGGGGTTGCTGTGGATCGGCAGGATGAATTCCAGCACCCAGGAGGAGTAGCCGAGCCCGGCGACCGCGATCAAGATCGCGATGAACCAGCGCAGTATCCGACGCCATCGCGGCTGGGGCTGAGTCGCCCTCGGCGCCGCCTCGGCTAGTTTCTGCTCGGTTGGCATCACCGCGCTCGCTTTCGCTGGCCCTCGCTTACCCGTGTGACCGCGCTGCCCGCGGTCGATCTGCCCGGACTGGTCGGCTGGTCCGGTCGTAGGACCATTGTCTCCCATCCGCCGACGGTGCTGTCACACCCCGCGCGCCAGCACCCGCATCACCAGGTCGGCCGCCGATTCCGCGCCCTCGTGCTCCCATACCCGGATCACGGTCCAGCCCGCCGCCGCCAACCGGGCGTCGGTATCACGGTCCCGCGCCACATTCCCCGCCAGCTTCTCGGCCCACCACTGCGCGTTGTGCTTCGGATGCGTCGCGTGTTCGGGGCAGCTGTGCCAGAAGCACCCGTCCACATAGACAGCAACCTTCCGCCGCGGGAACACGATGTCGGCCCGCCGCCGCAGCCCGGGCAGCGGAGCCCTGTCCACGAAGAACCGCGAACCCCGGCGATGCAATTCCCGCCGCAGCGCCAATTCCGGTTTGGTCCCCACCCGCCGCTGCTTGGCCATGCGCGCGCTGGTCGCCGCGTCGGTGCCCGGCCGTCCGGCGGTCATGCTCACGCGGCCATCCTCGTCGGGGCGGGCGCGGCCGGCAAGGTTCCGGGCGGCCTCACGCCGCCTCGCTCGGAGCGCCTCCCATGCGCTCGAGGTGATTGGCCACATCGTCGAGGAAGCCCTCCGGGAAGCGCAGCGAGCCCATCGCCGTGCGGCGCAGGAATCCGGCGGTCGCGCGCGCCGAGAGCAGCCGGGAGTCGTCGAGGAACCAGCGCAGATCCTCGTAGGGCGCGTGAACGGGCCAGGTGGACACCGGAACCCGATACACCTCCCCGCGCTGCCCCCAGGCGGCCGTCGGCCAGCTGCGCCGGGTCAGCGGCTCGCCCTCCGGATACGGATCATCGGCCGGATCGGTGATGCGCTCGGCGATCCAGGACGCCATGCGCACACTCACCGCATTGCCGACCAGCTTCCAGCGATGCCCCCGCCGCACCCCGGATACGGCCAAAGCCGGTGTGGTCCAATCCCGATCGAAGCCCTGTAGTCGTTCACAGTCGGTGATGCCGGGGGTGACCAGTTCACCCGAGGGGAGTCGCACGGCGGGCGGGCTCGCGATGCCCAGGCCCGAACCGCCCTTCAGGGTCGGCACGGCGTTCACCGCCCAGCCCAGTCCGCGAGTGCCCTCGGTCCAGTAGAAGCCGCACGGATCGTGCGCCGGATCGCCCACCTCGCGCGGCCCCGCATCGGCTCCGAACAGCACCGGCCGCGGATCCTCGGTGCGCGAGGCCAGCATCAGCACCCGCTCGCGTCGCTGCGGCAGGCCGAACGCGCGCGCGTCCACCACCCGGTAGGCCCAGGTGTAGCCGAGTTCGCCGAGCGCCCCGGTGATGTGGCGCATGGCCGCCCCGCCCCCGAGCTGCAGCATGAACGGCACATTCTCGATGAGCAGCCAGCGCGGCCCCTTCTTGCGCTTGACCAGCCGGAACACCTCGTCCACCAAACCCGAACGGGCCCCGGTGATTCCGGCCGTCCGCCCGGCCTGCGAGAGGTCCTGGCAGGGGAATCCCGCCGCCACCAGCTCCGTCCCGGACGGCAGCGCGCGCAGCTTGGTGACATCGGAATGCAGTGGCACGTCCGGGAAATGCGCGGCCAGCACCGCCTGCGCCCCGGTATCGATCTCACACAGCAGCTCACTGCGCCACCCGTGCGCCGCGAGCCCGAGCTCCAGCCCGCCGATGCCGGCGAACAGGCCGACCATCCGCGCGCCCGTCACAACAGTCCCTTTCACCCCGGAGTCCCCCGTGCCCCGAGCACGTTACTCGAGTCCCCGCACCCCCATCGTGATCAACACTGTTCCACAGCCCGCCTCCAGAGCCGCCCGCTATCACCAGGTCGGTTGTTCACCATGCGATGGCGTGGGCAAACGCCGAGAACCGGCCTACACCATTGCATGTGGATCAC
>NZ_BAAFGR010000296.1:0-5683 GCF_041154655.1 Nocardia sp. JMUB6875 | reverse complement strand
CCCCGAGCGCGCGCACGATCGAATACCCCGCGAAAACCTGCCCCGGTCGTAATGACATCCCTGTCCTCCAAGGGAATACGGCACCGCCAGCAACGCACATCCCCCGCGCCGCTGTCAAGGCGGGGGTCGGGCGCGAGATCGCCATTCTCCGCCGACCATTTTTGTATCGCTCTGTCTCACAGCGAAATCCGTTCTGAATTGCTACAGTTCTCGCTCAGTTCGAGGGAGGCGATGTCGGTGTTCGAAGGCCGGGTCGGACTGCTGGGGTTGATCGACGATCTGATCGAGATTCCGTCGGCGCGGGATATCGGGATTACGAAACCGGTACTGGTGCTGGAAGGCTGCGGCGGGTCGGGGCGCACGGCCGTGCTGGACGAGGTGCAGCGCAAATGGCACAGGCACACCCCCATGGTGCTGGTGCGTCCGCTGGAACTGCCCGAGAACGAGGCCCATCCGTCGCGCCCGATTCTGGCCGCGATCATGCTCGGACTGAGTCTCGGCGTCGACGGATTCCGGGTCTCGTTTCCGCGAGTCGTGGTCGCTCTGATCGCAATTCGGGAGAATTTCGCCGAGGTTCCGGAGCATCGTCGCGTTCAGCATCTGCACGAGAAGTTGAACGAGTATGCGAATCGGGACAATCTGATCGGTTTGATCGGCGATCTGATCAGGGCCGCGGGCGGGATGGCCGCCGGTTCCGGAATTCCCGGGATGCACGTGCTGGTCCCCGTGGCCACGCAACGGCTGTCGGCGCTGGTGGTCGATCGACTACGGCAGGGCCGCTTCGTCGCCCGGATCACCTGGGGTCCGGCGGTGGAGTGGTTCGGCCATGAGGATCGCAATCTGCACGGGTCCGGCGACGAGACCTTGGTGAATCTCAGCCTGCGGGCCAGAAATTCGAATCCGGAGACCCGCCAGGGTGTGGACGACGTGCTGACCCGCGCACTGCTCGCCGATCTCCGGCACAGCGCGGCCAAGGTGCACGCGCGCACCTCCAATGCCGTCGTCCTGCTCGATGACGGCGACGCCGAGGCGGCGGTCGCGTTCACCGGCTCGCTGCTGCGGGCGCGTACCGTGCTCGCAGCGGTGCGGGAGGTGCAGCCGGACCCGCTCACCGTGATCACCACCAGTTCCGGTGTGCTCGCGACGGAAGTGGGCTGGCACCTGCCGGAACCCGCGATGCTGACCGATCCGCCGCGATCCTCGCCGCTGACCCCGCCTGTGCCGCTGTGGGCCAGGCTGCGGCTGGCCGACTTCACCGATCTCGAGGTCTCGACGCTGGCAATGGCCGCGGATCCGATCGAGGGCGGGCGGATCAGCGCCGCCGTTCATCGGCTGACCAAAGGACATCCGGCCGCGACCGTGCTCCTGCTCGAGAAGTTCGCGGCCGCTACCGATTCCGCGCGGTCCCGCGAAACCGGTCTGATGCTCGGTGATCTGCTGCGGGCCCCGGGACCCGAGGCGCGGCACACGGTCGAGCGCTATCTGCTGCGCGTCTTCGCCCGCGGCCTGAGCAGGCATCGGCTGGTCGTCGAGAACGTGCTGGAGGCGCTGATCACGGTGTCGGCGGCCCGGACCAAGCGCGAAGCCGTCGCGGCACTGGGACCGATCCTGCCGCCCGGGGCGGAAAACGATACGGCGCTGTTCGAGTCGGGACCGCTCTGGCGAAGCGACGGTACCGAGGAGCGGCTGCCGCCATTGCTGCGGCTGCTCGGTCTGCGCGCGCTGGCCGCGCGCACCGATCCGGCCACCGGGTGGGATCGGGTCTTCCGGCTGCTCGTGAACGCGGCCGACGGTGACGACGCGGGCAAGTTGCTCTATACCCGTCTGCTACACGGCATCTCGGCGGTCATCACACCGCTCGCCGACGACCTGCCGCGGCTGCCCGCGCGCGATTGGCTGGCCCGGTTCGACGTGACCATCTCGGTGCCCGACCCCCGGCGACCCGATCGCGCGCTCATCGAAGGTCCCGATCGCGCGCACACCCTGCAGGAGCACCTCGGCGTGCTGCTCGCCGTACTCCCCGAACTCGGGTCCGATCTCCCGCTCATCCCGAACGACGAGCTCGGACAACTCTATTCGCGCGTAGCCGACAGCTATTCCGAGCTGGCGCGCCACGCCGGTGATCGCGGTCCATTCCTGCAGCGTGCGGAGAAATCCCGCGCGCTCGCACGGAGATTCCAGTGACCCGCAGCTAGAAAGGCGCTCGACCATGGAGTCCCGATACTGGGCGTGGATCATCCCGAAGCCGCGCAGACCGTTTCCCCGCCGCCGCCGGGAGTGGTGGCGATTCGCCCTGGTGCTGGTGCTGCTGCTGGGCGCCGGGACCGCCTACGCCGCCCACGAGCAGCTGTACCGGCTGGCCACCTGCAATGACGGCTGGCCCAGCACGGATGCCTGGGATTCGAGTGGACGCTGTGTCGGATTGTCGTCCGGCTCATACGCTTTCGACCTACCCGCCTTCGAGCAGGTGATGGGGGTGATCGAGGCGCAGAATCGCGCGATGCCCGAGCACTGCCAGGGCGGCAGCGTGACCGTCGGCGTGCTCATGGCCATGACCGCGGCCAATGCGGGCAGCCGGGCGTTGCACGAACTCGAGGGCATGGCCGCCGGTCAGCGGCGCGCGAACGGCACCGGCTGTGTCCATCCGATGAAGCTGCTGGTCGGGCAGCTCGGCGACTACGACGACCCCGAGGGTGCGCTCGCGGTGGCCAAGGCCATGGCGAACCGGCCGGAGGTGGTCGCGGTCGCGGGCATCGGGCTCAGCGATCCGACCACCGCGAAGATCGCGAATCTGCTCGCGGAGCAGAAGATTCCGACCATCTCGGATGTGGTGACGGCCGAGGGCTTCGATCAGGACGGCTCCAAGGCCGACGATCCGAGTTTCGAGCAGTGCGACTCGGAGGCGAGTTTCGCCCACGGCATCGGCCGGGACTATCTGTATCGCATCGGCTTCCGAGTCGCGGTGCAGGTCAGCGCGATCGGTGCGATCGCGCCCGGAAAGCCCGACGTCATCGCGGTGCCGACCGGGCGAACCGACCCCTACACCTGCACCACGCTGCCGCTGCTGCACCGCCGCTACGGCGACGTCCCGGAAATGAAGTTCGACGACACCGAACCCACCACCGTCACGCAGACGGCCCGCAGCATCTGCGCGTCGCCGCAGCACATGACCGTCGTCTACGTGGCACGCGGCCGCGATCTGGGCCAACTGGTCCACAGTCTCGATGACAATGTGGCCAAAGGGCAGTGCTCGGCCACCTCCATCACCGTGCTGAGCACCTCTGACGGAAACCGGCTGCGGACAGTGGAATCCGACTCCCGCCTGGAGGACTTCCGGAAACTGGCGGTGACCTCGCGCAGTTTCCAGGAGGGCCGGATCCGGCTGCTGTTCACCCTGGTCGCCGGCACCGACGGACCGCGCGCGGACAACCCGAACTGGCCCGAATTCGACCAGTCCTTCCATGCCGCCGGGTTCCCACCCGCGCATATCGGAGACGGCTGGGCCATCAACGCCTACGACGCGGTGACAACCGTGGCCACCGCGCTGCGGCTCATCGATTCCCGGAGGACCGTGAATCGCAGCGAGTTGAACTCCGTCATCTCCGGCTTCAAGAAGGAACCCGTCCCGGGTGCGGAGGGGCCGATCACCTTCGACAACAGTGGTAACCGGACCGGCCCGCTCCCGTCGGTCGTGCGCCTGTGCCCCGCCAAATCCGGGAGCGATGCCACGAACCTGGCAACCGTCGAGGCGACACCCGGGGCCCCGATCCCCGAATGCCCGCCACTGCCCGCGTGATCGAGTCAGAACATGCCGTGGGGGTGGGGGATCGGGGAGGGGACGGGTTGGACGACATCCCAGTGTTCGGTGATCAGGCCGTCGCGGACACGCAGGATGTCGACCACGGCTGTCTCGGGTAGGTGAGGCGAGGTCAGCCGGGTGTGCACCGCGACCAGGTCGGCGTCGGCGAGCACCCGGCGCACGTCCTGGTCGGCGGCGGCGAGCGCTCGGCCCGCAGGGGTTTCGAAGAAGTCGATGAACGCCTGCCGTGCCGTGCCGGTCGCCGGATCGTGTGGCACGCGCGGGTTGTGGGAGATGAAGTCCTCGCTCAGCAGCGCGAACGCGCCCGGCAGATCGCGGGCGGCGAAGCGCCGGAAGAGTTCGAGGACGGTCGCGCGGCTGGCCTCGGTGACGGGGAGCTGATCGGAGGTGGTCATGGAATCGCATCCCTTCGTTCGGTTGTATGAAGGGGAGACGGATTCCGGAGCCGCCGCGTCACACGGTGATTCAATCCGGTGTTCGTGTGACGCACAGCGGTGTCAGGACGTCTTATGGATATGGACACGGAATTCGCGGACCTGCGGGACGAGCTCTTCGGCGCGGCGTACCGCATGCTCGGCAGTCGGGCCGATGCCGAGGACGTGCTGCAGGAGGCGTGGCTGCGCTGGCATCGGGTGGATCGGGCGGAGGTGGAGCAGCCGCGCGCCTACCTGTTCCGTTTGGTGAGCAGACTGGCCATCGATCAACTGCGAAAAGCCAAGTCCCGCCGCGAAACCTACATCGGCCCCTGGCTCCCGGATCCCGTGCTCACCGGCCCCGAGACGGATACCGAACTGGCGGAATCGGTTTCGATGGCATTGCTGGTAGTGCTGGAATCCCTGGACCCGGTGGAACGCGCGGTCTTCGTACTGCACGAAGCCTTCGGTTTCGAGCACGCGGAGATCGCCGATATGATCGGCCGCACCGAGCGCGCCACCCGCCAATTGGGTTACCGCGCACGCCGATACGTCCAAGCGCGGCGCCCACGCCACCGTCCGTCGCCGCACGAACACCGAGAACTGACCGAGCGTTTCATCGCCGCGGCCCTCGGCGGCGATCTCACCGTGCTCACCCAACTCCTGTCCCCCGATGTGACCTTCTGGGCAGACGCCGACGGCACGTCGGAAACACCTCGTGAACCGATCCACGGAATGCTCCCGGTCGCGACCTACCTCTGCTCGGTCACCTGGGCCTGGCCCCCCGCACTTGGCGTCCGCCCGGCCCTGATCAACGCGGGCCCGGGCGCCCTGGTCACCTCCCGCGGCGAGCCGTACATGGTTCTGTCCCTCGATATCGCGGACGCCCGCATCCATGCGGTCCGCCTCATCCTCAACCCCGCCAAGATCGCGACGGCGATCGCGGCCGTGACGGTCGTGAAGGGAAGGAGTATTGAACCGGCTTGATCCGCGAAGTGGGCTACCGGGTTGGGGCGGCCGAGGCGGTCGAGAGCCCAGCCCAGAGCGGCGATGATCACGAGTAGGGAGCCGCCGATGCGGAGGTGCGGCTGGGCTCGCGTGGTGGCCAGGACCAGGAGTGGGGGCAGGGCGAGGGCGACGAGCAGTAGTTGGACGGCTTCGATGCCGAGGTTGAAGCCGAGGACGCTGATGGCTAGTTGGCCGGTGGAGAGTTGTAGCTCGGCCAGGGTGAAGGAGAAGGCCAAGCCGTGGATGAGGCCGAAGGTTCCGGCGATGAGAGCCTCTCGGCCGGGGAACATGGGGCGGATGGCGTGGATGCCGCCGATGAGAATTGTTGCGGTGATGAGGGTTTCGATGGGGCGGGCAGGGAGCTCGAGGCGGGTCAGGGCGCTGGCTACGAGGGCTGTGGAGTGGCCCGCGGTGAAGGCCAGGGTGACGGTGAGGATGTGGC
>NZ_BAAFGR010000295.1:0-5721 GCF_041154655.1 Nocardia sp. JMUB6875 | reverse complement strand
GGCGGGAGGGTGGCGGGGTCCAGTTCGGAGGCGTCGATGCCGTCGACGAATTGCATGGAGATCCAGAGGCGGTCGTCTTCGACGCCGCGGTCGTGGACCGAGACGATGTTCGGGTGATCCAGGCGCGCGACCAGATCGGCCTCGCGTTCGAAGCGGGCGCGGATCTCCCCGTCGGCGGCGAATTCGCGGCCGAGCAATTTCAGGGCCACCTGGCGTGGCAAGCGCGGATGCCGCGCCAGGTACACCTCACCCATGCCGCCGCTCCCCAGGCGGCGTTCGATCACATAACCTGCGAAAATCTCACCCGCGCGCAGCATTCGGTCCCCTCGGCACGTCGACCGTTTCGAACGGTACCGCCTGGCCCCGCGGTGCGCAGGCGGTCTCGGCGCGAAGCCGCGATCTACCCGGCGAGCAGCCCCTTGGCGATGTGGGTCACCTGGATCTCATTGCTGCCCGCGTAGATCATCAGCGACTTGGCGTCGCGGGCCAGCTGCTCGACCTTGTATTCCGCCATGTAGCCGTTGCCGCCGAAGAGCTGCACGGCCTCCATGGCGACCTCGGTGGCGGCGCGCGAGGAGTACAGCTTCATGGCCGACGCCTCGGCCAGGGACACCTTCTCCCCCGCCGCCGTCCGCTCGATGGCGTTGAACACCATGTTCTGCACATTGATCCGCGCGATCTCCATCTCGGCCAGCTTGAGCTGGATGAGCTGGAACTGCGCGATCTCCTTGCCCCACAGCTTGCGCGACTTCGCGTAATCCACGCAGAGCCGGTGGCATTCGTTGATGATGCCCAGCGCCAGCGATGCGATGCCGATGCGCTCGGCGGCGAAGGACTCCTTGGCGCTGTCCTTGCCGTCGCCCTTGGCCGGGGTCTCGGTCTCGCCGAGCAGGCGGTCGGGGGTGATGCGCACATTGTCGAAGAACAGTTCGCCGGTCGGCGAGGAGTTCATGCCCATCTTCTTGAACGGCTTGGACTGGGTGAAGCCGGGCATGCCCTTGTCGAGCACGAAGGTCAGCACCTTGCGGTCGCGGCGATCGGTGTCGTCCTGCTCGTCCAGCTTGGCGTAGACGACGGTGACATCGGCGTAGGGGCCGTTGGTGATGAACGTCTTGCGGCCGTTGAGGATGTAGTCCTCGCCGTCGCGGCGGACATAGGACTTCATGCCGCCGAAAGCGTCCGAGCCCGAATCGGGTTCGGTGATCGCCCAGGCGCCGACCTTCTCGAAGGTGACCAGTTCCGGCAGCCACCGCTTCTTCTGCGCCAGGGTGCCGCGGCTGCGGATGGTCCCGACCGTGAGCCCGAGGCTCACGCCCATCGAGGCGACCAGGCCCAGGCTGATCCCGGCCAGCTCACTGTTGAGGATGACACCCATCGAGCCCGATCCGCTGAACCCGCCGCCGGGCTTGCCGGTGGTCCCGGCCTCCTCGCGGGCTATGGCCTTCTCGAGTCCCTCGCGCGCCATTTCGTCCAATCCGAAAGTCGCGTACAGCTTCCGGATGATGTCGAAGGGCGGGAGTTCACCGCTCTCCAGCTGTTCGACGTGAGGCTTGATCTCCTTGTCGATGAAACCCCGCAGTACATCGCGGAACATCAGGTCTTCATCGGACCACTGGTACATGTAGTGAACTCCCGAGGGCTCGCCGGATCGTTACCCCGAATATAGAACAGGTTCTAAAACGGACGGCCGGGCCGGGCACTCAGGCCGCGAAGTGCAGCAGGGTCAGCGACGGTCGGATGGATCGGATGATGGGGAGGTTCACGGTCCGTCGCCGTAGCGGCGAGGCCCAGGGGCCGCGGCCGGGTGGTGGGATCAGGTCTCGGGCGGCAATAACTCCCGGGATCCGGGCCGGTAGGCGACGGGCCTGGCGCGGGGATTGGCTGGTGGGCATCGGCGGCGCGGTGTAGTTGTCACTCAAGCGGATTCGGCCGCGCATGGCCAGGGCGCTGAAGAAGCGCGGGACGGAGTCGTAGAGCAGGATGCCGCCGGGGAAGTGCGCGGCCAGGTCGGCGATCAGCCCGGGGATCTCGGCGGGCGGGAGGTACATGAACAGGCCCTCGGCGGTGATCACGGCCGGACCCGAGGGGACTCGGTCGAACCAGGAGCGATCCAGCACCGAGTAGGGCAAGCGGGTGATGCCGGGTGCGGCGGGCAGCAGCCGCTGCTGTGCCTCGACCATGTCCGGCAGGTCGAGAGAGAACCACGCCGCCTCGGGTTCGCCCAGCCGCCAATAGGTTGTCTGCAATCCCTCGCCGAGGGCCACCACCGGCCCGGCGGGGTGGGTGGCGAGGTATTGCGCGACGATCTCGTCTATCACCATGGCGCGCAGGGCGTGTATCTGGCTGGGCGGGCCGAAGCGTTCGAAATCCTCTCCGGCCAAGGCTTTATAGAGGCGGATCGCCTCCTTGTCGGTGAAATCGGAATCGTCGCGCAACGCCTCCTCGGCGCGATTGCGCAGAGTCCATAACGCCGTCTCGGGGACTCCGGACAGTTCGGCTCCGGTCATCTGACTTTCCTTCCTACAGTGCGTGTTTCGCGGTGAAGTCCAGCAAGGCTGTCGCGGTGCGGGCCGGGTCCTCGAGGTTGGGTGAGTGCCCGACGCCGCGCAGCAGCTCTATCGTCGCGCCGGGCACGACGTGATACTCGGCGGCGGCCGCGGGGTTCCATCGGACGTCGGCCTCGCCGTGGAGGACCAGCAGCGGTTTGCCCAGGGGCGCAAGACGTTCCGTGAGCGGCCGCTCTTCGAGGTAGTCGAGGTTGGCCCGGGAGGCCGCGGCGAAGACCACCGGATCGATGGCGCGGAATTGGTCGACGTATGCCTGCGGGATCTCGAAGTCCGCGCTGAACCCGCCACGCATCAGCATCCGGAACTGCGCGTCGGTCAGGTCCGACCACGGCACTTGCGGCGCGGCCTGTGCCTCCGGCCCGATGTAAGCGTCTATGCCGGGACCGAAGT
The DNA here is from genome assembly GCF_041154655.1 of Nocardia sp. JMUB6875. Taxonomy (NCBI): domain Bacteria; kingdom Bacillati; phylum Actinomycetota; class Actinomycetes; order Mycobacteriales; family Nocardiaceae; genus Nocardia; species Nocardia sp. JMUB6875. Next base: position 2,764 of record NZ_BAAFGR010000295.1, on the reverse strand, counting down.
CGATGATGACGACCGCGGCCACCAGGTCCGGTCGCTGTTCGACGAGCGCGGTCGCGACGGCCGAGCCGCTGGAGTGGCCGACGGCGACGACTCGCTCGACAACGTGCTCGTCCAACGCGAGGCCGACCCGGCGGGCCTGGTCGGCGACCGTGTAGGGCAGGTCCCCGAGCGGCGCGGACCGGCCGCAGCCGAGCAGATCGACGCGCAGAACCCGATGGGATCCGGTCAGCAGCGGAACCATCGGGTCCCACGATTCGGCCGAGGCGGCCGTGCCGTGAATGAGCAGCAGCGCCGGGGCCTCGCGCGGCCCGTCGTCGTAGACGTGGATCCCGCTTTCATCCAGTTCGATCGGCTGGTCGGCGGCGCGTAAGTTGTTGTCGGAAACAGTCATACGTGCACTATCGCCGCCGCGGCCGGGTGCCGTATTGGACAAATGTTCCCGTCGCCCGGCGGCTGCGTAGCATGGCGGCATGGGGTCCGGCGTGCCCGTGCGCGATGACGCGATGTTGTGGGACATCGCGAGTCCGCGTCGGCCGGGCCGCGTGCCCGGAGTCAGCATGGCCGGATTCGGCGATCGCGGCCGCACCCCGCCCGAACTCCGGCTCATCCCGCACCCGGCGGTGACCCTGCTGCTGGTGTTCGGCGGCACCATCGGCGTGGAAGATCCGGGCGGGCGGCGGCTGCGCGGCAGCTTCGTCATCGGGCCCGGCTTCGGCGATGTGCTGCGCGCGCTGCGGGTGGAGACCTTCGACTGCCTGCAGGTGCGGCTGTCGCCGATCGTCGCGCACACGGTGCTCGGTCCCGCGGCGGCCGAGCTGAAGGATTCGGTGGTGCCGCTCGAGGACCTGCTGGGCCGTGAAAGCACAAGGCTCGGTGAGCAACTCGACGAGCTCGCCGCCTGGGACGATCGCTTCGAGTGGACCGACTCCTGGCTGGCCCGGCGCTGCGCGCGGACCTCGCGGGTCCATCCCGAGGTGGCGTGGGCCTGGCGGCAGATCGCGGCCGGTCGCGGGACGATCCGGATCGAACAGCTGGCAGCGGAACTCGGCTGGAGCCGAAAACTCCTGTGGTCCCGTTTCTCCACGCAACTCGGCCTGACGCCCAAACGCGCCGCCAAACTCATCCGCTTCGACCACGCCGTCCACCACCTGGTCGCCGGACACGCCCCCGCCGCCACCGCCGCCGCGGGCGGCTACACCGACCAATCCCACCTGCATCGAGACGTCATGGCCTTCACCGGCTTGACCCCCGCGACCGTGGTCGACGAGCCTTTCCTCGCGGTCGACGAACTCGCCTGGGGCTGGCCCGGACGGTAACCAATTGTCGCGAATGTCGGCGTGTGGGTTCCGCGCAGCGCCGATACTGGGGCGGCGACGACCGTCGCGAAACCCTCGGCCCCTGGGATCGATCATGGTTCCTACCTCCGCAACCGGCCAACCTCTTCCGACACCCTGGCGCCAGGTCACACAGAACACCTGGCAGGCACTACTTCTCACCGGAATTCTCACGGCGATCCTCGGCATTCTGGTCCTCGCCTGGCCCGGCCCCACCCTCGTGGTGGCGGGCATCCTGTTCGGGATCTACCTGCTGCTGACCGGTATCGCCCAGCTCATGACCGTATTCGGCGCGCACGTGTCCGCCGGGCTGCGGGTGCTCTCGTTCGTGAGCGGGTTCCTCTCGATCATGCTGGGCTTCTTCGCCTTCCGCAGCGCGTTGGAATCGGTGCTGCTGCTGGCATTGTGGATCGGCATCGGCTGGCTGTTCCGCGGCATCATGCAGCTCATCGCCGCGCTCTCCGACCCGGACCTGCCGATGCGCGGCTGGCAGGCGCTGTCGGGGCTGATCATCACCGCGGGCGGGATCGTGCTGATCGTCGCGCCGTTCGACTCCATCACCGTGCTCACCCTGCTCGCCGGTTGGTGGCTCATCGTCATCGGAATCCTGGAGGCCGGCACCGCGTTCCAGCTGCGCCGCGCCACCGCGTAGCCGCCTCCTCCCCGGCCGTCCTCGCGTGCTCTAGCGTCGGAAGGGACCGGAGACGATCGGGGAGGTTCGATGTTGGAAGTGGCGCGACTGGTGCGCAGGTTCGGGGAGAAGACGGCGGTGGACGATGTTTCGTTCACCGTGCCGGATGGGATGTTGACCGGTTTCGTGGGCGGGAACGGGGCGGGAAAGACCACCACCATGCGAATGATCATGGGGGTGCTGGGGATTCACGCCGGAGAGGTGCGCTGGGACGGCCTCGGGGTGACCGCGGCGGATCGGCGGCGGTTCGGGTACATGCCCGAGGAACGCGGGCTGTATCCCAAGCAGCCGATCGTCGATCAGCTGGTGTATCTGGCGCGGCTGCGCGGGATGAGCGCTGCCGCAGCGGGTTCGCGGGCGGATGCGCTGTTGGAACGGTTCGAGTTGGGCTCCCGGCGCAAGGACAAGCTGGAGTCGCTGTCGCTGGGAAATCAGCAGCGGGTGCAGATCGCGGCGGCGGTGATCGCGGAACCGGTGGCGCTGGTGCTGGACGAGCCGTTCTCCGGATTGGATCCGGTGGCGGTGGATTCGATGGCGGCGCTGTTGAGTGAGTATGCGGCGCAAGGTGTTCCGATTCTGTTCTCGTCGCATCAGCTGGATCTGGTGGAGCGGCTGTGCGATCGGTTGATCATTCTGGCCGACGGGCGAGTGGTCGCGCAGGGTTCGGCGGCGGAGCTGACCGAGGCGGGGCCGCTGCGGTATCGGCTGGTGCTGGGCGGGGACGCGGAATGGCTACGGG
>NZ_BAAFGR010000294.1:0-5775 GCF_041154655.1 Nocardia sp. JMUB6875 | reverse complement strand
CCCCGCCCCCGCCCAAAACCACAGCACGCCGCTCCATCCCGCGATCCTAATCAAGATCAGGGAGCTCTCAGTGCGGTAATCCGGACAAATTCCGGCACTGAGAGCTCCCTGATCTTGTTGCGGGCCGGGGTTACTTGCCGATGACGCCGTATTCGGTGAGGAGTTCGCCGATTTCGTTGTTGCCCAGGCGCTTTGCGAGGCCGCGCCAGAGGAGGTCGGGGCCGGGGAGGGTTACCGGGTCGCCGTCGCGGAGGCGGGTCATGGCGGCCAGGAGGGTGCGGACGTCGTAGGTGGAGTTGAAGACCTCGGGGACGCCGCGTTCTATGTCGAGCAGCTGGTAGGCGGCTTCCATGCCGGTGCGGACGGAGTATTCGGTGGTGAAGATGCAGTCGCGGGAGGTTTCGGCGAACTGACCGATGAAGGCGAAGTTCACCGCGCCGTCGGGGACCACGTTCGGGCGGTCGCCGGCCTTGCGGGGCATGAAGAAGGCGGTGACGTAGGGCATCATGACCGGGACGCACTTGGCGGCATGCGCGGCCAGCTCCGGAATCTCGGATTCGGGAACTCCCATGTGGTACAGCCACTCCCGGGTGATTTCCTCGCCGGTGCACTCCTGCATGGTCTTCTTCACGTAGTCGCCGGGCTTGTCGACGAACAGCGAGTAGACCCAGACCACGATCTGGTCCTTGGGCTGCTGCTTGAAGTGGGGCTGGCGGTTGACGGTCCAGCTCATCAGCCAGCTGGAGTCCTTGACGGTGACGATGCCGCCGGTGACCACCTTGCCGCTGAAGGGATCCCGCTTGCAGATCTTCTGAATGTATTCGGGGATGCGCTGATCCAGCGTGGTGACGGTGGCGGACTCCCACTTGGTCTCGGGGATATGGCCGCCGAAGACGTCCGGATTGCCGAAGGCCTTGTCCTTGGCGGCGATTCGACGCCACAGGTCCCAGGCGGGGGCGGGGCCTTCGTTCAGCTTGGCGGGCGTGTGCTGGTCGCCCTCGTCGGAGTTCTCGGTGAGCGAGCCGATGGTCATCAGCAGCAGATCGTCCGGCCCCAGGTCGACGCCGCCCTCGACGCCCTCCGATACCCAGTGAATCCTGGTGGCCTGCTTGCGATCCGCGGTGATGTCGAAGTCCACGTCGGTGACCGTGGTGTCGAACTTGAAGGTGACGCCCTGGTCCAGCAGCCAGCGGTAGAGCGGCAGCACCAGCGACTCGTACTGGTTGTACTTGGTGAACTTCAGCGCCGAGAAGTCCGGTAGCCCGCCGATGTGGTGGATGAACCGGTGTAGGTACAGCTTCATCTCCAGCGCGGAATGCCAGTCCTCGAAGGCGAACATGGTGCGCCAGTACATCCAGAAGTTGCTCTCGAAGAAGTCCTTCGAGAACACCTCGTTGATGCGCTTGCCCTCCATCTCCTCGCGGGTGGCGAGGAAGATCTTGGTGATGTCCTTCTGCGCCTTGTCGTTCAGCGTGAAGAGGTCCTTGGTCTGCGCGCTCTCACCGCGATTGACCGTGGCGCGCTCCAGGGAGAAGTTCGGGTCGTCCTTGTTCAGCCAGTAGAACTCGTCGAGCACGCTGCCCTCGACCTCCATGGACGGAATGGTCCGGTAGAGGTCCCACAGACATTCGAAGTGGTTCTCCATCTCGCGGCCGCCGCGAATGACGAAGCCCTTCTTGGGTTCCTTGATGCCGTCGAGCGCACCACCGGGCAGCTTCAGCTCCTCCAGAATGGTGATCTTGCTACCCGGCATCTGCCCATCGCGGATGAGGAACGCCGCGCCCGATAGCGAGGCCAGACCGGATCCGACGAACCACGCCGTCTTGTTGTCCACCCCTGCGGGCTTGCGCGGACGCGCGAAAGCCTCGTAATTGCCACTGCTGTAATACATAAGAACTCCTATCCCTGTCTGGCTCGAAGTGCTTGTGAAGCTGTGGATCTCGGCTCAGTACTTGTAGAACCCCTCTCCGGTCGCGATCCCGAGCTTGCCCTGGTCGATGTAATCGGTCTTGAGCCACTTGGCGATTCGCTGCGCGCTCTCATCGGGGTTGTTGACCAGGATGTTGTAGGGCGTGGTCAGCCCGATAATGTCGAGAATCCGGAACGGCCCGGCCGGTGCGCCGGTGCCGATGGTCCAGGTCTTGTCCACGTCCTCCGGATCGGCGTATCCGCCCTCGGCCAGATTCATGGCCGCGTTCAGCAACGGCACCAGCAGCGAGTTGAGGACGTAACCCGCCTTCTCCTTGTGGATTTCGATCGGCACCATCCCGATGGCGGAGGCGAAGTCCACCACCGCCCGGTACACGGCCGGGTCGGTCTCGGTGGTGCCCATGATCTCGGCGGTATTGAAGTGCCACACCTGATTCGCGAAGTGCAGCGCCAGGAACTTGTCCGGCCGCCCGGTGAAATCCTTCATGGCACTGGGCAGCAGCGTGGAGGAGTTGGTGGCGAAGATGGTGCGCTCGGGCGCGAGCTTGCCCAGCTTCTCGTAGGTGTCCTGCTTGATGGCGAGCACCTCCGGCACCGCCTCGATCACCAGGTCGGCATCGGAAACCGCCTGTGCCAGATCGGAAGTCAGCGCGATGCCCGCGGCGGTGGTCTCGGCCTTGCCGTCGCCGCCGCCCGGCACCTGCTCGCGATAGACGGCCGCCAGCTTGTCGAAGCGTCCGCGCGCGGCGGTCAGCGCCTCGTCGCTGATGTCGTAGGCGGTGACGTCGAATCCGCGGAACGCGGTCTGGAACGCGATCTGGGAACCGAGCACACCGGTCCCCAGCACGGTGACCTTGCGGATATCGATGCTCATTGTTCTTGCCTCCCTATGGATGTGTTGAACCCCGCGATGATCTGCGCGATCTGCGCGCGCAGATCCGCCGGTGCGTCATGTCCGGAATGCGCCCCGGTGGCCGGTTGCGCGAAGGCCAGATGCAGGACCGCGAAGATGCTGCGTCCGGCCAGCGCGGCCTGCTCCTCCCAACGCCGCGAGGCGATTTCGTCCGAGCTCTCGGCGGCGCGGCCGTCACGTCGCGCATCGGCGACGAGCCGCTCGGCGATCATCGATTCCAGCCGCTCCACCAGCGCGAGCCCCTCGGAGCGGTATTTGTCGGTGGGCGAGCCGAACAGCAATTCGCGCTGATAGGCGATGGTGTTGTCGGAGCGCGGATCCGCGCCCCGCAGCAGCGCTTCGGCCATGCCGAACACCGCATCCGTGGTGTTCGTCCGGCCCCGGGCCACGGCGGCCCCGTCCTCGAGCGCGGCCCGGAACTTCTCGTTGTAAACCATGAGCAGCAGTTCGCCTTTGGAGGCCGCGTACCGGAACAGCGTCCCGGCGGCGATATCCGCCCGATCGGAGATCTGCTGCGTTGTCGTACCGTCGAACCCGTGTTCAGCAAACATCGCTTCGGCGGCCTCGAAGATGCGGGAACGCTTATCGTGCATCTTCCGCTGCGTCCTGCTGACGTGCACAGGTCTGGCCGCAGTGGCCATGGGGCACCTCCAACCCTGCCGCTGGAACTGAGTGGACTCAAAAATGAGCGTACTCCCGGCTACCGAATATTCAACCCGGGGTGTCGTTGACCGGGCGTATGTTGGTCGAGTGGCCACGCATCTGACGCACTGGGGTGTTTTCGAAGCGAGCAGCGATGGTGAGCGGTTGACCGCGGTCCGGCCCTGGAGTGACGACCCGGAACCGACCCCGCTGATCGAGAATGTCGCATCGGCACAGCATCATCCGGCCCGCATCGCGCAACCGTATGTGCGCAAGGGCTGGCTGGAGCACGGTCCCGGACCCGCGGAACGCGGCGCGGACGAGTTCGTGCCGGTGTCGTGGGAGACCGCGCTGGACCTGCTGGCCGGCGAATTGTCCAGGGTGTACGGCGAATTCGGCGCGCAAGCGGTGTACGGCGGCTCCTACGGCTGGGCCAGCGCCGGGCGCTTCCACCACGCGCAGAGCCAGGTCCACCGCTTCCTGAACTGCCTGGGCGGCTATGTCTCCCACCGCAACAGCTACAGCCTGGGCGCGTCGACCGTGCTGCTGCCGCACATTCTCGCCGATATGGGCACCATCATGGCGCGTGCCACCACCAAATCGGTGCTGGCCGAGCATTCGAAGTTGGTGGTCGCGTTCGGCGGTCTGTCGCCCAAGAATTCGGCGGTCTCACCGGGCGGGGTGTCGCGGCACAATGCCCGCGGCTGGATCGAGACGGCGCGGGAGAACGGCTGCAAGTTCGTCACCGTGAGCCCGCTGCGCGACGATATTCCGGCCGAGGCGCGGGCGGAGTGGATCGCCGCCCGGCCCGGCAGCGATGCCGCCCTGATGCTGGCGCTGGCACAGGTGCTGGACGCGGAAGGGTTGGCGGACAACAGTTTTCTCGACCGATACACCGTCGGCTATGAGCGCTTCGCGGACTATCTGCGCGGCGGTGTCGACGGCGTCGTCAAGGATCCTGAGTGGGCCGAGCCGATCACCGGCATTGCGGCGGAACGGATTCGGACGCTGGCCCGCGAGATGGCCGCTACCCGCACCTTCATCTCGGTGAGCTGGTCGTTGCAGCGCGCACAGTACGGCGAGCAGCCCCTGTGGCTGGGCGTGGTGCTCGCGGCCATGCTCGGCCAGATCGGCCTGCCCGGCGGCGGATTCGGCCACGGCTACGGCTCGGCCGCGAATGTCGGGCTGGCGGTGCGGGTCACCTCGCCGCCGCGGCTGCCGCAGGGCCGCAATGGCGTCGACGACTTCATCCCGGTCGCGCGCATCGCCGACATGCTGCTGAATCCCGGTGCGCCCTATGAATACAACGGCGAGCACCGCACGTATCCGGACATCAAACTGGTCTACTGGGCGGGCGGCAACCCCTTCCACCACCACCAGAACCTGGCCCGCCTGCGCACCGCCTTCGGCCGCCCGGACACCGTCGTGGTGCACGACCCGTTCTGGTCGGCCACCGCCCGGCACGCCGACATCGTGCTGCCCTCGACCATGACCATCGAACGCGACGACTACGGCTCGGGCGAGGGCGACCGCTTCTTCTTCCCGATGCCCGCCCTGACCCGCCCGCACGGCCAGGCCCGCGACGACTACTGGATGTTCAGCGAACTGGCCGAAAGGCTCGGTTTCGGAAAGGAATTCACCGAGGGCCGCACCGCGCAGGAATGGCTGCGCCACCTCTACGACGAATGGCGCGAGCGCCTGAGCGCCCGCGGCTACGAATTGCCCGACTTCGACGCCTTCTGGGCCGGGGAGCCGATGCAGCTCCCGCTGGAAGCCGAAGAACACGTCGCCTTCGCGGACTTCCGCGCCGACCCGTCGGCCCACCCGCTGCACACCCCGAGCGGCCGCATCGAGATCTTCTCCGAAACCATCGCCGGTTTCGGCTACGACGACTGCCCCGGCCACCCGGTCTGGCGCGAACCCGACGAATGGCTCGGCAGCCCGCTCGCGGCCCAATTCCCGCTACAACTGGTGGCCAACCAGCCCCGCACCAAGCTGCACAGCCAGCTCGACGTCGGCGCACACAGCCAGTCCACGAAAGTCCAAGGCCGAGAACCGGTCCGCCTGCACCCCGACGACGCCGCCGCCCGCGGCCTCACCGAGGGCGATATCGTCCGCATCTTCAACGACCGCGGCAGCTGCCTCGCCGGACTGGCCATCAGCGACGCCGTCCGCCCCGGCGTAGCCCAGCTCTCCACCGGAGCCTGGTACGACCCCGACCCCACCGACCCCACCTTCTGCCGCCACGGCAACCCCAACGCGGTAACCAAGGACCGCGGCACCTCCCGCCC
>NZ_BAAFGR010000293.1:0-5838 GCF_041154655.1 Nocardia sp. JMUB6875 | reverse complement strand
CCGCCCCCCTCGACCCCCGCATCGGCACTATCGCCGCGACCCGCCGCTGATCGTGGTCCGGTGGTCAGGCCGATTGCCCGACACGCGGTCTGGCCACCGATACCGGCGGTCGGTGCGTTGCTACTGTCCACGACGTGATCGGTGCCCGACGCCGAATCGGCGTGCTCGCCTTGTCATCCGCCCTGTTCATGACGGGTGCGGCGGTCGCGTCCGCCGCACCGGATGCCTCCGGCTCATCGCAGCCGGGCGGCGGTATCGGGTACTGCGAGGGCGCCGAGCGGGAGTCCTCCCTGCGTCAGGATCAGGCTCGACTGCTGGCCCGCCTGGGTGGTCTGACCACCTTGCGCGATGCCGGGGACTTGGCCGCGTTAGCGGCCCTCGGCCACTGGTCATTGCCGACGCATCTGCATGTGAACTTCAAGAATCTCGGGGTGGCCATCGCCCGCCCCGAGGCGATCCTCGAAAAGCAGGTCTATTCAGGCAATCCCGGCATGCTGCTGTATCGCTCGCTCGCGGAGACACCGCTGGGCGAGCACATCGACCCCTACACGCTGAATTTCCCTTACGTGCTGGCAGGTTGGGCGCACGGCGTGATGTACACGCCCGGGGAGTATCCGACCTCTCCTGATCTGTGTATCAGCCAGTCCGACTGGTTCGTTCACGAGCAGGGCGTCCACACGCTGCCGGAATGGGGATTCGCGGCCGAGCCGCCCGCCGAGGCGTTCCTGGGTCAGAGCTCCGGCGAACTGTTCCCGCTGCCCACCCGCAGCTTCGGCCCAACCCACGGCCGGTTCTGGGATATCCACGTCTGGCGGGACCCCGAGGACGGCCCGCCGGTCATCGCGGTGGAGACGCCCTTCGGCCACATTCACGGCGCGCTGCCGCCCGTCGACTCCTTCTTCTATCCCGGCGCCGATCACTACGAGAACGGTGACCACCTGTCCCACGACGAGGACTAGCCGCCAATCCCGCTGCGGGACAACTCAGTAGCCTTCGCCTCGCGGCCGCTTCGAGCCGAAGTAGGGGCGGGCGCCTGGGTGGTCTAGTTGCCACTTGTCGGGTTTGCCGGAGGGGTACATGACCGGGATCTGGTCGCCGATGGCGGGCCATTGGAAGGTGTCCCAGGCGAAGCGGCCGTAGACCTCGTGGGCTACTACGGAGGGGCCCGAGATGCTGCCGCTGATGGTGACGTATTGCTCGCCGGGGGCGTCGGGGCGGGGGCTCACGCCGGTGACGTACAGGGTGCCGGACTCCAGGCCGACGGGGGAGGTGTTCGGCCCGCCCCACATCGGGTCGCCGGACAGGCCGCGCGAACCGCCGCCATTGCCGCGGCGGTAGTAGACGAGCGCGGCGGCCAGGGCGGCACCGATCAGCAGGATGAACATGAGCTGCGTGAGCATGAGGTCCATGCTAGGCGGGGTCGCGATCGACCCCGGTCGGGACTACTGGGCGGTGAGTTCGGAGACTCCTTCGTGGCGGCGGAGCTGCCAGACGGTGGTGCGCTTGGATTGGGAGCGGCCGTTGCCGCGGTCGATGAGCGTGCGGTTGGCGGTGGTGAAGACCAGTTGGGCGCCCTGGGTGTTGGTCTCCGGGTTCTGGAACAGCTGGATGAGGCTGTCGGCGGTTTCGGGGGTGAGGGCGGCGTCGATATCGTCGACGGCGAGCACGCCGCCGGTGTCGAGGGCGTCCAGCATGGGCGGGAGCAGGCGCAGCATGGCGAGGGTGGCGCTGGATTCGTCGGTGATATCGAAGGCGGTCTCGATGCCCTCGTGGCTCAGGCCCAGGCCGACACCGCGCCGGGCCACCATGCGCGAGTACAGCGCGTCGCGCGCGGCGTAGAGGTTGGCCAGTTCGCGCTGCAGCAGGGTGACGGTGATGCCGTGTTCGAGGAACATCTCCTCGGCGTAGTTCGCCGAGCTGATGCAGGACTCGATTTCCTTTGTGGTGGAGGCGATATCGGTGTCCAGGTCGCGCAGGTAGTCGGCGTACATGGGGTCGTCCGACGGCAGCAGCAGATCGGTGATGCCCAGGTCGGCGGCGCGCAGCAGGGTGAGCAGCCGCACCGCGTGATCGGTGGAGCGCGAGATGTGCGAGCCCACCCGGTGCGCGATCTCGGCGGTATCGGGTTGTCCGCACTGCACTTCCAGCAGCGATTGGAACCAGCGGTAGGCGGGCACCAGGGGTTCGGCGTACAGCTGCCCGGAGAGGCTGAGCAGCAAGGCATTCGGCCGCACCAGCGGCACCACCGCCCCCAGACCGTACCGAGCGGCCTCGAACATCGGTCCGATGCGGATATCGTCGCCCGCCCGCTCGTACACCACCCGCTTGCGATTGTGCGGATGCGAGTGCAGCCATTCGGCGGCCACATCGGCATTGTCGAGCCGGAACCCGTAGGTGTACGGGCAGCCCTCCGCCACGAAGTTCGCCACGAATTCCGAAGGGCGGTCCGCGAATCCGAGGTGCGGCGTGCGCACCGGACCGGAGTAGGGATCCCAGCCGGACACCGAGTTCAGCACGGCGTCACGCATCTTGTCGAGCGCGTCGATGAGTCCGGTCTTGCCGGTGGCGGCCGCGCCGTACACGGCGGTGACGGGCGTGGCGATCGGCCCGCTACCCCGGGTGAGCCGCAGTTCCTGCGGTTCGGCGAGTGACCGATGGTTCGTCACCTGAAAACTACGCAACACCTTGGACATCCTGCCGGTAGCGGGTCGGAAATGCGACTCACCTTATTCGGACGATTCCGTCGCTCAGCAGCCGGATGGCGACATCCGGATTTTCACTATGGCCGAATGGCGGTGTGCGCCAACCGCGTCAGCGCACGACAGCGCAGCGTCAGCGGGTCAGGCCGTAGGCGCGGGTGGGTTTGAATCGGACGACCGCGCGGCGATCGGCGACCATGGCGCGGCGGTAATCGTCCCAGTCCGGGTGCTCGCCGCTGATCGCGCGGTAGTAGCGGATCAGCTCCTCGACGGTCTCGTCGTGCGGATCGGCGGCCACGGGGGACAGGGTGGTCTCGCCTTCGAGAACCGCGTAGGACCAGAAGTCGTCGCTGGTGACGTGCAGCGCGGCCCACGGATCGCGGCGCAGATTGTGGTACTTGGCACGGTCCGCGGTGATGGAGATGCGGATGAGCCCGTCGTCACCGGTCCAGTGCGTGACATTCGACAGCTGCGGGCGGGTGTCGCGGCGAATCGTGGTCAGCACCGAACGATGGTGGGAGCGCGCGAAATCGAGTGCCTCGGCAAGGTCCATGACAGCTGCAACCGGGGCGATTGCGGGGGTGTTCCCGGGCGCGGGAATTCGCTCGAGCGACCGGCTCGCCAACCGCGATAACACGGCGCGACGTGCGGGAATGTTGATCAAACCTGTCGGCGGGGAGCGATAGAGTGCCTGTTGTGAGCGAATCAGGCGTGGAGATCACCGCGGCGAGCGGAGACGAGCGGGTCGAGTGGCAGCGGCTGGCGGAGGAGGTTCGCGACCATCAGTTCCGCTACTACGTGCGGGACGCGCCGATCATCACCGACGGTGAGTTCGACGAGCTGTTCAATCGGCTGGTGGCGCTCGAGGAGGCGCATCCGGATCTACGCACCCCGGATTCGCCGACCCAGGTGGTCGGGGGCGGCTTCACCACCGAGTTCGCGCCGGTCGATCACCTGGAGCGGATGTACTCGCTGGACAACGTCTTCAACGAGGACGAGATGCGGCAGTGGATCGCCAAGGTGGAGGCCGACGCCGGAGCGGACATCCACTACGTCTGCGAGGTGAAGATCGACGGTGTCGCGCTCAACCTCGTCTACGAGGACGGCAAGCTGGTGCGCGGCGCGACCCGCGGCGACGGGCGCACGGGTGAGGACGTCACCCTCAATGCCCGCACCATCGAGGACATCCCGCACGAGCTGACCCACAGCGAAGATTTCCCGGTGCCGAAGCTGCTCGAGGTGCGCGGCGAGGCGTTCATGACGCTCGCCGACTTCGAGGCGCTCAATGCCGCGATCGTCGCGGAAGGCAAACCGCCGTACGCGAATCCGCGCAATACCGCCGCCGGTTCGCTGCGGCAGAAGGATCCGGCGGTGACGGCCCGGCGGCGGCTGCGCATGATCTGCCACGGTTTCGGGCGTTTGGAGGGCTTCGCGCCGGAGTCGCAGTACGAGGCGTATCGCGCGCTGGCCGCCTGGGGTCTGCCGGTCTCGGCGCACACGGTGCGCGTGCAGGGCGCGGACGCGGTGGTCGACCGCATCAAGTACTGGGGCGAGCATCGCCACGATATCGAGCACGAGATCGACGGCCAGGTCATCAAGGTCGACGAATTCAGCCTGCAGCGGCGTCTCGGTTCGACCTCGCGCGCGCCGCGCTGGGCCATCGCCTACAAGTACCCGCCGGAGGAGGCCACCACCAAACTGCTCGACATTCAGGTGAATGTCGGTCGCACGGGCCGGGTTACGCCGTTCGCGGTTATGCAGCCGGTCACCGTCGCGGGTTCCACGGTGGCCATGGCGACCCTGCACAATGCCTCCGAGGTGCAGCGCAAGGGCGTGCTCATCGGCGATACCGTCACCATTCGCAAGGCCGGTGACGTGATTCCCGAGGTGCTGGGACCGGTGGTCGATGCCCGCGACGGTTCCGAGCGCGCCTTCGTCATGCCCACGCACTGCCCCGAATGCGGCACCGAGCTGGCGCCCGCCAAGGAGGGCGACGCCGATATCCGCTGCCCCAACCAGCAGCACTGCCCGGCGCAGTTGCGGGAGCGGGTGTTCCACGTGGCCGGGCGCGGTGCGTTCGATATCGAGGCGCTGGGCTACGAGGCCGCCATCGACCTGCTGAAGTCGGGCGCGATCAGCGACGAGGGCGATCTGTTCTCCCTCGACGAGGAGAAGCTGCTCACCACCACGCTGTTCACCAACAAGAACGGCACGCTGTCCGCCAATGGCAAACGGCTGCTGGAGAATCTGGAGTCCGCCAAGGACCGCCCGCTGTGGCGCGTACTGGTCGCCCTCTCGATCCGGCACGCGGGTCCCACCGCCGCCCGGGCCCTAGCCACCGCCTTCGGCAGTATGGACCGCATCCGCGAGGCCTCCGCCGAGGAACTCGCCGCCACCGACGGCGTCGGCCCCACCATCGCGGCCGCGGTCACCGAATGGTTCACCGTCCCCTGGCATCTCGACATCGTCGACAAGTGGGCCGCCGCCGGCGTCCGCATGGAAGACGAGCGCGACGAGTCCATCGAACGCAACCTCGAGGGCCTCTCCATCGTGGTGACCGGCTCCCTGCAGACCTTCACCCGCGACGGCGCGAAGGAGGCGATCCTGATTCGCGGCGGCAAGGCCGCCGGATCCGTCTCCAAGAAGACAGCTTTCGTGGTCATCGGCGATTCCCCCGGTTCGAAGGCCGACAAGGCAGAGGAACTCGGCGTCCCCATCCTCGACGAGGAGGGCTTCGTCAAACTCCTCGAGGGCGGCCCCGAAGCCGTCTCATGAAGATCAACACGCACTGGGGCAGGCCCCTTCTCGGGAAATGCCTGCGCCAGTGCATGGTGATCAATGGTCCAGGTCTGGTGTTGGGTTAGTTGAGGATGGAGTTGGGTGATGGGTGTGGCGGATGAGCGGGCGAAGGGTGATGGCGTGGTGGAGATTCGGGTTGCCGAGCCGGGGGATTACGCGGCGATCGGTGAGCTGACCGTCGAGGTTTACGTGGGCGAGGGGCACGTGAATCCCCAAAGTCTTTACGTCGCAGAGTTGGCCGACACCGCCACCCGCGCTGCCTCGGCCGAGATCCTGGTGGCCGTCCGCGGCGACGAACTCCTCGGCTCACTCACCATGGCCCGCCCCGGCACCCCGTTCG
>NZ_BAAFGR010000292.1:0-5974 GCF_041154655.1 Nocardia sp. JMUB6875 | reverse complement strand
CACCGTGACCGTCACCAACGTCACCGACCTGGGCAACGGCACGATCACCGCCGACGCCGACGTCTCCGTCAGCGGCGGCGCTCCGCAGAAGGCCGTGGTCCCCTTCGTCGCCGAGGACGGCAAGTGGAAGGTCCAGAAGGACTGGATCTGCAACATGCTCTCCCTGGGCAACCAGACCTCCCCCGCCTGCTCCTGATTCGAATCAGTGCCCGCCCGGGCCGGATTCTCGGCCCGGGCATGCGCGACCTGTCAGCGAACGATCGACTTCGCCTGCGCGAGAATCTCATCCACGGTCTGCTCCACCGTCAGATCCGAGCTGTCGAGCCAAAGGCCCAGTCGCGGTGTGGTTTCCCGCAACCCGGTATCCAGATCCGCCACAGTGAATGTGCCGTAGGCATTCTTGGCGCGCCCCGCCTCCCGCCGCTCCACCGCCTCCGGCTTCGGCGCCAGCACCACCACATACAACGGATCGGTCCGAATCTGCTCGATCATGTACGGCAACATCTCCCCGAGCACGACATCCTGCACCACAGCCGTAAACCCTTCCCTCACATACCCATCCGCCACCTGCACCGCCAGCCGATGCCGCAACTTCAACTGCGCCACCGCCTCCGCGCTGGGCTCCGGCGACATCTCCTCCCGCCCACCCACCACAAACCGCCGAAACACATCCCCCCGCACATGCGCCGACTTCGGCAACCGCTCCGCCAGCGCCTGAGCCACACTCGACTTCCCCGCCGCCTGAATCCCGGTGATCAGATAAACCCCCGGAGCACGCGAAAAATCGGCAATCCCTTCGAATCCGGTCATATCCGAACGATAGCGATCATCTCGATACGGCGGTTGTGGGGTGCGAGTCAGCAATGTTCGTATTGACGGACATAGGGCTGAGCCTCCAGTAGGACGTTGTGCCCGGGGGTCTGGCAGCCGCCTACCACGACCTCGAAAAAGGGGCCTTCGTGGTAGTAGGAGGGGCCGTTGGGGGTGTGAATTGTGTAGTCGACGACGGCGCCGGTGGCTGCCAAGTGCGGGAGGTGCAGGTCGGCGAGTTGTGTGGTTTCGGCGGGAGTGAAACCCAAGGGTGGAAATACGGTGACGCCGAGGGTATGGCCTTCCAAGGGCGGGTCGTAGACCGTCATCCGGACGAAGAATGGGATGGGTTGATCGGTCAGGAACCACTGCCACAGGTCGAGTTCGTCATTGGACGGGAAGCGAGGGGTGGGCGTTTGGTGGAGAGTGTTGCGATCGAGGGGCCATGGATACGAACCGGGGCGCCGTTCCGAGTGGTTCGTGTACTCGTGCTCCCGCCCATGAACGGTCGATACGACCCATTGGTTGGATGCCAGTTCGGGGAAATCCCGGATTATTCGGCGCATCGCCGCGACGGCGAGGTGGGGTTCGCGCTCGGAGCCCGCCCGGACATCGACGGTGTTGACGATGCGGTCCGCGAAGCCGCCGCTCGAGTCCCAATGCACTTCGGTGCCGGCGGCCCATAGTCGCGCCCAGTTGATTGCGGCGTTCGCTTCCGGGCTCACGTCACGGCCGAACATCCAGTATGCGGAATAGGAGTCCGCCATCCGGTTGATGGTGACCGTTATCGGGTCGCCATGGAAGCGGCGCGGAAGCTGTTGAGCGCCCATGACATTCACCACGGATGCGGCCTCGGCCCCGGTGGCGTCGTCTCGCAGCCGCACGTCGAGTTCGGCGGTGAAGTGTCTGCCCTTGTAGTGATCGAAGCGGTGTGACGCGTCGGTCACCCCCGGAAGCGCCCGGATGGCCGTCTCGATCCTGCGTGACCAGCTGTCATGCTCGGCCTGGTCGCGTCCTTGATCGAAGAAATAGCCACATCCGGTCAGGAGGACGGCCGCCAGCGGCAGCATGAGGGTGGGCACGGCAGAGCGCATGACGTTGATCTTGCCCGCAATCGGCGTCACGGCGCTGCCGTCGGCGCGCCCCCAGTTCTATGGCCGCCTCGGAAAGATCAATGGGCAGAACGCTTCACAGCCGCCCGGGCTTCACGCGCGGCTGGACGGCACGTCCCAGAAGGCAAGTTCGTGGCGCATGCCGGTCAGGAACAATTGCTCCGCATTGTTGCCGCCGGCCTCGTCGAGCATCTGGGCGCAGCGGGCGGTGAGGGCCGCGAAGGCGGGGTCGGCGTAGGTGTCGATCCAGCGTTGGTAGCGGGGGTCGGCGGGTGGGTTCTGGGCGAGGATGGTGCCGAGGGTCGAGTAGCCCCACATGCAGGGGTAGAGGGCGGCTAGGCCGTCGGCGTAGTTGGCGGCCGAATTCAGAAGGAACGCGGTGTATTCGGTGCAGGGTTTGCCCTTGACGGCGTTGTCGAGGTCGGCTCCGAACTCGGCGGCGAGGGTGCGGTGCAGGGAGAGTTCGTCGTGAAAGGTGGCGTGGGCGAGGTCGACCAGGTCGCCAAGATGGGCGGCGGGAGCCTGCCAGGCCAGGCGGGAGAAGACGCGGACGTAGTCGAGCAGGAACAGGTAGTCCTGTTCCAGCCAGGAGCGGAATACCGGCTCGGGGAGGTCACCTTTCGCGATGCCCGCCACGGTCGGGTGTGCCAGTTGTTCCTCGACCAGCGGGCGGCCGAGCTGCTCCAGGTGTGCGGCAAGACTCATACGAGAAGTCTGTACTACCGCCTCCGCTGCTCAGCCTCCGGCAGTCTCGGATGCCGCGGCGATCGGTTCGAGTTTCGCGATCAGTTCGTCGAGTTCGGTTGCGCTGAGCGCTTCGTAGGCCGGCGCGGCCAGCTCGTCGGTGAGTGTCTCGATGCGCTGCCTGAGTTCCCGGCCCGCCTCGGTGAAATCGCCTGCGGCGTCCACGAGTCCGCGGTCGCGCAATCGGTCGACGACGGCGGCCAGCTGTGCCGCGGGCAGGTGGCGGGTGCGGCCGAATTCTTCGGGCCGCATGCGGAGGGCCAGCGCCATGAGGACGTGGCATTCGGTACCGCCGATGCCGTGGGCGGTCAGGAGCGCGTTGTGGCCGTCGCCGCGGTACTCGCGCAACAGCGTCGCCGCGTGCCAGAGCCGGGACACCGGGTCCTCCGGGATCGCGAGTGCCCGTAGTCCGGCGTACAGCGGGCGGCCTTCGGTCGGCGCGCTGACCGCCGCCCGGGTCGCGAGGTCCGCGGCCCACACCAGGTCGGGAGTGTCGGCGAGGGTTCCGATCCGCCCGCGCAGGGCGGCGGTGCTGCCACGCTCGCGCACGGCGATCGCCTCCTCCGGGCTCAGCTTGCTCCAGACCCATGGAATGTGGCGCGCCACTTCACCATCGGCGAAGTTGTAGAAGACCGCGTGGATCACCACCGCCGGCGCCGTCCCCAGCGGTGCGGCGCGGCCCGCGAAGTATCCGTCCCAGTAATTGCGCATACCGACCGCCAGGAACGCCTCGGTCGCCACCGTGGAGAAGCTGGCGGTGGCGATCGGCTCGATCAGCTCGAAGATGCGATGGATCTTGGCCTGTGGGTGCGGCATGCAATCAGCGTGCCAGGTCCGGGTGGGCTCGGCCGGTGACTACGGGCATTTCGACGAAGGTGAGGATGCCGGGGTCGGCGGCGCAGACGTAGGGGATGGAGTTCACGCAGTGGGCGGCGGTGACGACGATGCCGGGGTTGCGTTCGAGACCGGCGGCCACGGTGGTCGGATGCCAGCCGTGGATCGTGACGAAGCAGTCCGGGTCGCCCTTCACCTCCACCTCGAAGCGGACGCCGCCGTCGCCGTACGTCCAGGGCGGGTCGAGGTTTTCCTCGCCCATCAGCCAGTTGACCGCGACCCTGACGACCTTGGTGTCGCCGATGAACGCCTCCCAGGCGAAGCGCTGGGCGGCGACCTGGCCGGGCTGGATCTTGCCGATGGGCGAGTCGATCGGCGCGGTCGCGACCGCCACCTCCCGGCTGCTGCGGATCTCGGCGTCGGCGAATCCCAGGGTGTCCAGGCACATTCGCACCGACTGGTCGAACCCGTTGTCCAGCAGCGCCAGCATCGGACCGCTCATCGCCTGTTCGGGCGACTGGCCGAACCCCATGATGTGGCGCACGACGTCGGGGGCGTTGTAGGTGCGGATGTCGGAGTACTCCTCACCGCGGACGAATGTGATCGCGCTGGACAGGCCGGTGAAGAACAGCGGCTGCTGCTCGGTGGCGCCGCCCGGGTCGATTCCGGTGCCGTGCAACGTCACTCCGCCCTCGAGGGCGGGCGCCGCCATCCGCTGCTTCTCCTCCGCCGTCGGCCAGAACCAGCCCAGCGGCGTCACGACGTTCTTGCCCGAACGCAGAATCGCTGCCACCTCTTGCGGATTCGGCATCAGCGGCGCGTACAGGACGCAATCGGCGTCGAGCGCGAGGATCTCGTCGAGGCTGTCGGTGGCGAGGACACCGATCGGGCCGATCCCGGCGAGCTCACCGGCGTCCCGGCCGACCTTGGCCTGCGAATGCACCCAGCACCCGACGAGTTCGAGCTCCGGGTGCAGCTGGATCTGGCCGATCGCGGCCTGGCCGAGTCCACCGGTGGCCCACTGGATCACGCGCAGAGTCACCCAGGAATAGAACCCGTTTCACTCCGGTGGCGTCAAGAGCGCGCGGCCACCACCTCGGCCGCCACCTCGAGGAAGTTCGCGTCGGTAACGGCCGGGACCAGGATGAACTCGTCGCACCCGGCCCGCTCCGCGCCGTCAAGAATGTCGGCGAGCACCTCGGGACTCGACGCGCGCGCCGAGGAGGCAATCCGCTCGGCCAGCTTGGATCCCAGGAACCCGAGATAGCGAGCGGTGAAGGAGCGCAGCACTTCTGACGCATCGACGACGCCCAGGGCGGTGAAGCAGCCGCTGACTTTGCGCGGTGTCGTCGCACGTCCCGCCTCGGCCCAGCACCGATCGGCGAGCTCACCCACCTTGGCGATCTCCTCGGCATCGCCCGCGATGTTGAACCCGGAGATGCCGTCGGCCCACCGCGCCGCCCGGCGCATCGCCTTGGGCCCCATCGCCCCCGCGAGGATGATCGGCCCGCCCGGTTGCACACACTCCGGCCCGACCGGATCCGCCCCGTCGAACGGCGGCTTACCGGCGAGCAGTGACTTCAGCTCGGCCACTTTGTCATCGAGCTGCTGGTGCCGTCCCTTGAAATCAGCGCCGAGAGCCCGGTAGTCGTGCTCACGACCCCCGACCCCGACCGCCACCTCGAGGCGGCCGTTCGAGAGCTGGTCGAGAGTGCCGATCTGCTGCGCGACCATCGCCGTCGAATGCTGCGGCAGCACAAACAGATTCGCCAAAACCTGCACCCGCTCCGTCACCGCCGCACACGCCCCCAGCGTCGCGACCATCTCCGGATTCGAGAACGTCACCCGCTCCCCCACCGACACACTCGAAAACGGCCCCGCGTCGATCCGCCGAGCCCATTCGACCGTCGTACCCGGCCCATACCCGGAAGCCATCTGCGGAAGCGCGACACCGATCTTCATGTGCCGACTTTCTCAGACTCTGTCAAGGGCAGAGGCCGACCGGCGCCATGCACGGCGTCGGCTGCCGGGAGCCGGTCACAAACCCGAGCCACATCACCAGATCGCTGAGCGCCTTGCCCGCCGTCGCAGCGGATCCCGATGCCGACGATCCGGAGTCGACAAAACCGGTATCGGCGGTAGCGGGAGTGGCACCGGCGGTGAGAGCCGCGGCCGCGACCGCTCCGATCATTGCCAGTCGGGCAGTACGACGCATAGAAACCTCCACTGAACTCACGGCGCGATCCAAAGCCCGCGCACGCTTCCGTCTTGCTGGCCTCGAAAAGTAATCAACCGCCTACTTTCCGCGTAGACCCCAAACCCGGTGGCAACAACGGCACGGGCACTTCGACACGAGATCTCCACAGGTGTGTCGCGAATGCCGCACACCCGGCCGATACCGTCGAGGCCGCACCGGGATTCGGTGCCGGGACGGAGAAGGTTGTGGATGCGGGTGGTGCCGAAGATCCCAGGGG
>NZ_BAAFGR010000291.1:0-5975 GCF_041154655.1 Nocardia sp. JMUB6875 | reverse complement strand
GTGCCCATGGCGTGCGGATCGCGCGGGGCGGGGGCGGGCTCGCGATCGCGGCCGCCCTGACGGCCCCGGCCGCCACCACCGCGGCGGTTGCGGTCACCGCCGCGCGAGCGCGAATCATCCTGGCGGGAGCGCGAATCGTCCTGGCGGGAATCCTGGCGCGAACGCGGCGCTTCCTCGGCGGGTTTGGACGCCTTGGCGGCCGCACCCCGGCCGCGGCCGTTGCGCTCGCGAACCGGCTCGGCCGCGGCGGATTCCGACCGCGCGGCGGCGGTGCTCACCGATTCCGGCTGGGCGGCAGCGGAACTCGCCGGAGCGGCTTCCGGCTTGGCCGCGGGCTGCACGGGAGTCTCAGGGGCCGGGGCGGGCGCCCCGGCGGCACGGCTCGCGGTTCGACGCGGGCGACGGGCGACGGGCTCACTCATGCAAGCACCCCCGCAGCGCGCAGGTCCACCGCGAGCTCGTCGAGCTGATGCTGGGACGGCATGATCTGTGGCAAACGTGGCTCCCCGGTCTCGACGCCCAGCAACCGCAGCGCCCCCTTGGTCATGGCGACACCGCCGAGGCGCGCCATCGCGCGGTTCAGCGGGGCCATGCTGACATTGATCTCCTGCGCCCGGCGCACGTCCCCGGCGAGGTAGGCCTCGCGCAGCGCACGCAGGCGGTCCGGCACGAGATGGCCGATGACACTGATGAATCCGGTCGCGCCGACCGAGAGCCACGGCAGGTTGAGGCAGTCGTCGCCGGAGTAGAAGGCCAGCCCGGTCTCGGCGATGAGCTCCGCGCCCGCGCCCAGATCGCCCTTGGCGTCCTTCACCGCGACGATGCGCGGGTGCTCGGCGAGGCGGCGAATGGTGTCGGAGGCAATGGGAACCACCGAGCGCGGCGGAATGTCGTACAGGGTGATCGGCAGCTCGGTGGCGTCCGCGATGGCGGTGAAGTGGGCGAGCAGGCCGTCCTGGTTGGGACGCGAGTAGTACGGGGTGACGACGAGCAAACCGTGCGCGCCGGCGCGCTGGGCATTGCGGGAGAGCTCGATGCTGTGCGCGGTGTCGTAGGTTCCGGTGCCCGCGATGACGGTGGCACGGTCACCGACGGCGTCCACGACGGCGCGCAGCAGGTCGAACTTCTCGGACTCGGTGGTGGTCGGTGACTCGCCGGTGGTGCCGGAGATGGCGAGCAGATCGACGCCGCCGTCGATCAGGCGGGCGGCCAGCGCGACACCGGCATCGACGTCGAGCTTGCCTTCGGCGGTAAAGGGGGTCACCATCGCGACACCTACTGTGCCGGACGCGCGCAGCTCGGTTCGCGTCGATTCACCGTTCGTCATAGTCAGAAAGGCTACAGCGTCGCTGGAACGGGATTTGCACCGTTATACCCGAACCGTGCCCGGTGCGATGGCGATTCGCGTCAAGCGCCCGATTCTGGCGTCAGAAGTTTCCTTGAATGATGTCATCAGTGACGTCACACTGGTGTCATGGATCTCGATAAATACACCTCCCAGCTGCGCGAGAACCTGATCGCGGCGGCTGCCCTGGGTGATGAGAAGACTCAGGCCACCGCCGCCGCGCTGGCCGCCGCCACCGAGAACTCGGCGCGGCTGGTATTGCTGGCCGCGCTGTCCGAGCTGGCCGCGGAGGTGAGTGCGACGCTGCCCGATCGCACGGTGCACGTGTCGGTCGACGGCACCGACGCACACGTCGACGTCCGCCGGACCGAGAGCGAGGAAGAGGAGCAGCATCCGACGTTCGAGGAGGTCACCGGGGATATCAGCCGGGTGACGCTGCGGCTGGTCGAGCAGCTCAAGTCGCGGGCCGAGGAGGCGGCGGCGCAGAGCGGGCAGTCGCTCAACGGGTGGCTGTCGTCGACCGTCCAGTCCGCGCTGCGGGACCAGATGAAGAATGGTGGCCCCGGGCGCTGGACGCCGCCGGGCGACCGCGGTGACCGTAGTGACCGCGGCGACCGCACGGACGAGAAGTAGTCGGCCGCTGGAGCCAGGTCAGTCGGCCGAGACCGTGACCTTGCCGTCGGTGTCGATCTCGGTCCGGCGGTCGTAGTCGGGGCCGGTCGCGAGGACGGTCGCCAGCATGTGGCGGCCCAGCGGGAGCACCCGCACGGTGATGCGGCCGGAGTTGATGGCGTCGAGTTCCTTTGTGGCGGCGTCGATCACGCGCTTGCGCACCCATTCGGGGACGCCCGAGAAGCCGCCGTCGTCGAGGAGGATCACCTCCACCCCGCGCGCTCGCGCGCCACGGGCGGCGCCGCTCAGTTCATCGGTCACCAGTTGCGGTGCGCGCAGTCCGTCGCGGAGTTCGGCCTCGAGCAGGCGGCATTCCTCGCGTTCGGTGGCGCTGAGTTCCGCGCCCTCGGCAATGCGTTCCAGGATCGGCCGGGCCACCCGGTCGAGGCGGGCGAGCTGGCGGGTGCGTTCGCTGTCGGCGGCGGCCATGGTGGCCTCGGCGGCGGCGCGCATCATGGCGTCCTCGCGCAGCATGCGCAGGGAACGCTGCATGGGGCGCATGACCGCGGTGAAAACCGAGATGGCCGTGACGGTTCCGACGGGGACGAGCGAGCCCGCCAAGGTGCCGGGCTGCAGACGGCCGCCGATCAGCCCGATCGCGACGAGCACGACGGCGACCGCGGTGACGCCGACCCACGCGGTGCGAATCCGCCCGCGCAGCACCAGCACCGCGAGTACATAGGACGAGGCGAACGCCGACCACACCGTCTCGTGCACGACATCGCGTTCGGGGGTCATGACGGTCAGCGCGGTGGCCAGCGGCGGCGCGGCGGCCGCGTACAGCGCCACCGGAATCGGCAGCGGGTCCACCGGGACCGCGGTGACGAGTGCGCCCGCGCTGAGCATGAGCACCAGGCTGGCGAGGGCCGCCCACAGCGGCGACTGGCCGAAGTTGCGCATCATGTACAGCGCGATGACGGCTTCCAGGATGAGCAGGAACAGCCAGGCGGCGCTGCCGCGCAGGCCGAGCAGATCACGCAATCCGAAGCGGGGATCCAGATCCAGCAGGCGGTTGTTGTCAGCGGGAACCATCGCCACCCCAGACCAGCGTGACCGTGGTGCCTTCGCCCGGTTGGGATTCCACGAACGCCGAACCGCCCGCCAGCTGGCGCATGCGGCCCAGGATGCTCATGGAGATGCCGAGCCGGTCGGCGGTGACCGCGGACAGGTCGAAACCCGCGCCGTCATCGGTGAAGGCGATGCGGATGCTGCCCGCGCTGACCGTGGCGGTCACGGTGCGGCGCACCTCGCGGCCCGGAACGGCGGCGTGGCGCAGGCTGTTTCGCACGGCCTCGCTCAGCGCGGCGGCGATGGTGCTGGCCGAATGCACCGGCATGCGCAGATCGTCGAAGCCGGGCCAGGTGCGGGTGGCGAAGCGGACGCCGGGATTGATCTCGTGCACGGCGGCGCGCAGGAACAGCACGGCCGAGCGGGCGTCGAGGAGATCGGGATCGCGTTCCTCGCCGCGGTATTCGTCGAGTTGCTCCAGGGTGCGCTCGGCTTGGCGTTGCAGCACATCGGAAGCCGTGCCCGCGCGGGAGGCCTCCAGCAGGGTGGACAGCACGGCGTCGTGAGTGAGCGCGGCGAAGCGGGCGTGTTCGCGGTCGCGGGCCTGCGCGGCGGCCTGGGCGGCGGCGCGGCGGCTGGCGATCGCGGATTCCCGGTCGACACGGGCGGCGGCGCCGGTGACCGCGGTACCGCACCAGACGAACAGGGCCGCCAAACCCGCTGAGCGCAGGAAGTTCTCGGCCACATGCTGCGCGGTCAGGGCGGGCACCGTGTACACCGTCGCGGCGGCGGCCGAGGTGGCGGCCAGCAACAGATAGGCGACCGTCAGCCGGGTCGGCCAGGCCAGTACGGCCGCGGTCACCGCCAGCGCGGTCACCCGGTACGGCCACACCGTGGTGCCGTCGACCGAATGCAGTTCCACGCCGAACGGGATCGAGGCCAGCGCGCCCAGGAAACTGACCGCGGCGCAACCGCATACGAAGCGGGTGGCGCGCGGACCGGACAGCGCCGACACGATCGAGATCACCGGGTACCAGCCGAAGGCCAGCACCAGCGCGGTGATGCTCCACCAGGCCGGTGCGTGGCGACCCTGCTCGGCGACCTCCGGCAGCTCGACGCAGCCGACGATCACGCCCGCGATGCCGATCGAGATGCCGAGTCGCCGCATGATGCGGTCGTAGGCGGCGGTGGCCGGATCGTCCTTCATGAGACCGCCGCGCAGGCGCTGGGTGAAGGCCGCGACCGAGGGCAGCGGCCGGGAGACGGCCGGTGATTCGAGGGTGCCCGAGGCGGTCATGCCCGCGGATTCCGTTCGGGGACAGGCAGCCACCCGTCCTCGACGGCCCGCTTGTACAGGTCGGTCTTGGTGGGGGCCGGGCGGCCGGCGTCGGAGTACTTCTGCCGGATGCGGCCGAGGTAGTCGTTCACCGTCTGCTCCGAGAGGCCCGTCATGCGCGCGACGCGGGAGGCCTTCTCGCCCGAGGCGTAGAGCTGCAGCACCTGCTGCTGACGCGGGCTCAGGCCGACATCCGACAGCTGCGGATCGCCATCGATGGCGGCCGCCCAGTCCGTCGTGACGACCTGCTCGCCATGCGCGGCACGGCGTACGGCCGCGACCACGGTCGGCACATCCTCGGATTTGCGCACCACCCCCAGCACGCCCTCGCGCGCGGCGGCGCGCACCAGGAACGGATTGTCGGCGCCGGTGAACACCAGCACCTCGATCCCCCGCGCCCGCAGCGCCCGCACATTGTCTTCCGGCGCGGACCCGTCGGCCAACCGCAGATCCAGCACCACCAGATCCAATTTCGGCCCCGCCGACAACAACTCACCCACGGTCCCCGCGGTGATCACCAACTCCAGATCGGCCTCCGGCGCCAACATCGCCGACAGTCCGATAGCCACCGACTCATGGTCCTCGACCAGCCCGATCCGGCGTATCCCCGACTCTTGCGCCTCCACGGCGGCCGTCACCTCTTCCCACACTCACCAGGTACGTCCTACCCGAACGTCCCATCGAGTATGACGGTCCGACCACCCGATGTGTCAGCCACCAGAATTCGGGGGAACCGTCAATTCAACCCCCGAACAGCTCCCTCACCCCATAAGTTGTGCCGCGACCGTGGCCCCCAGCTCCCAACACCGCTCGATATCCCCCTTCTCCGGCTTCCCCGAAACAATCACCGCCGCAGCCGCCTTCTCCCACCCGAGCCCGGTAGTCGCACTCTCCACACTCCGCTCCGCACCTTCGGTCCCCTGATTCCCGTGAATGTAAAGCCCATACGGCCGCCCCTTGGTCGAATCCAGACACGGGTAATAGAAGGTGTCGAACGCATGCTTGAGCGCCCCACTCATATACCCGAGATTGGCGGGCGTCCCGAGCAAATACCCATCGGCGGCCAGCACATCACTCGCAGTGACCCCCAACGCCGCCCGCCGAACAACGTCGACGCCTTCAATCTCGAGATCGGTCGCCCCCGACACCACCGCCTCGAACATCTCCTGCATGTACGGCGACGGCGTGTGATGAATGATCAACAGAGTCGGCACCGCCCGAGCGTATCCCGCCGACCCTCCTCAAACGTCGATCGAACTCCGGACCTTCGATCGCCGCCGATAAACGACCGCCACCACCAGCCCCAGCGCGGCAAGCCAGAAAACAACCTCCACCCAGACGAGCGGACCGATCAGCCAAGTCAACCGCCCCCAGAAGTCGCAGGGCCCCACACTATCCGGAATCGACGCACATTCCGGATGTCGAGGCAGCGCCACCACCAGCGGCAAGGAGGCGATCAACGCCACCAGCACCGCAGGCAACACACACAGCACTAACAAAACTCGGGTCTGTCCAGATAACGGTGTAACTCGGGTTGATTGGGTTAGTTCCGTCCGGCGGTGAGTCGGCCGTCGAAGGTGATGTCGAAGGCGTTCAACGCCGCTTTCCAGCGGG
>NZ_BAAFGR010000290.1:0-6015 GCF_041154655.1 Nocardia sp. JMUB6875 | reverse complement strand
GATTCGGGTACTGGGGTACCAACCGCTTAGACTGTCGGCCATGCGGATGTTCCTGGATATCCTCCTCGTTATCACCAGCGTGCTGCTGGTGCTGCTGGTGCTGCTGCACCGCGCCAAGGGCGGAGGTCTGTCCAGCCTCTTCGGTGGTGGCGTGCAATCGAGCCTGTCGGGCTCCACTGTTGTTGAGAAGAACCTCGACCGCATCACCATCTTCATCGGCTTGATCTGGCTGATCTCCATTCTGGGGATCGGCCTCGAAATCAAGTTCGCTTAGCCCCCAAGCTCCTGTGATCGCCCGGGCACCCGGAAAGGTGCCCGGGCGATTCGTCGTGTGCGCAGCGGTCAGCGCGAATTGCGGTGCACCGGGGACAGATTCGCCAGGGCGGCGGACAGGGCGCGGCGGGCGTCGGCGCGGCTGATGGGGGTGTCGTCGTCGAGGGCGGCCAGCTCGATGGTGAGGAAGTCGCGGATCAGGTCGGACATGCTCATGCCGCGGTGGTCGGCCTCGGCGCGGATGCGCTGGTCCATGGCGTAGGGGAGCCGGACGGTGCGCAGCACCGTGACGGGGGTGTCGGCGCCGGGGAGGTCGGGTTCGGGGGCGCCCTCGTCGAAGGTCAGGTTGTCGAGGAAGTCGCGGGCCTCGTCGGCCGTGTGCGGGTATCCCTTGTCCGGATAGTCATTCATGGTCCGCCTCCCATTGTTCGAACTGGGCGAGAAGCCGTCCGGTCACCGGCCGGACGCCGATGACCTGCTGGTCCCACTGCGACAGCGGACGCACCACCACCGCCAGCGGCAGCCCGGAACCGGTCCGGCCGAGGATCATCAGGGCAGGCAGCCCGCCCGTCCCGCGCACCGGTCGCGGCCAGCGCCGGCCCGGGCCGGTCAGGACCCGCATGATCTCCTCGGGTGCGATGCCGAGCCGGGCCGCGACGTCGAGGGCCCACTCGGGAATCTCATATCCCACGGCCGCATAATACGATCGTAAAACAGCTGGTCGCCACCTGTCGACAAGTCTTTCCCCGACCGCGCGGGCGCGTCGGTGGCGGGCGTGTTGCCGGGTTCGTTCCCGAACGGTGTCGCGAACTCGCATGACGTGTCGCGCCGCGATGGGCATCATGAACGGATGGACCCGGTGAAGACGGTCGCGCCGAGCCTTGCGGGGGTGCTGGACCGGAATCTGTTCTGGATGGTGTGGAACAGCGTATTGGCGTGGATCCCGGTGGCTTTGGCGCTGCTGGTGTTCCGCGGCGCGCGCGATGACGAACGGCGACTACCGATTTCGCCGATCTGGTGGGGCGGCGCGGTGCTGTTGCTGCTGTTCCTGCCGAACGCGCCCTATGTGGTGACCGATCTGGTGCACCTGCGCGACGATATCCGCGCCGCGGGCAACGGACCGGTGGTGACGACCATCCTGCCGGTGTACGCGGTGTTCATCGCCTCGGGCTTCGTCGCCTACTACCTGGTGCTGGCCGAGCTGGGCCGCTTCCTGGAGGCGCGCGGGCTGGGCGCGTGGCGCACCCCGGCCACCCTGACCGTCCATTTGCTGTGCGCGATAGGCGTTTTCCTGGGCCGCTGGGTGCGGTTGAACAGCTGGGAGCCGGTGGTGCAGCCGCGCGGCACCTTCGACCGCATGCTGCTGGCGCTGAGCTGGAGCTGGGCGCCGGTGTTGATCACCGCCGTGTTCGTGGCCACGGCGTTGGGGCACTTCGTGACCCGCGCGGTCATCGAGACCGGGATGGCGAGCATGCGCAGGGGCGCCCGGCTGCTGCGAACCCGCAAGTTCGCCTAGCCGAGCGCCCCCGACCCGAAATCAGGCCAGGCCCAACCGTTCCGCGGCCAGCACCCGGATCGCCTTCTTGTCCGGCTTACCCAATCCGGTCAGTGGCAGCTCGTCGATCACGAGAACATGCTTGGGCACCTGCACCGACCCCTTGCGCTGCTTGACCGCGGCCTGGATCTCCGCGGTCACCACCTCGACCGCGGCCGGATCGGCGGCGGTATCCGGATCCAGCACCAGCACGGCGGTCACGGCCTCACCCCAATGCGCGTCGGGCACACCCACGACCGCGACGGTGAGCACCTTCGGATGTTCGGAGACAACGTCTTCCACCTCACGCGGGAACACATTGAACCCGCCGGTGACAACCATGTCCTTGGACCGGCCGACGATGAACAGGAACCCGTCCTCGTCCTGGCGCGCCAGATCACCGGTGCGCAGCCAGCCGTTCTTGAACGTATCCGCGGTCACCTCCGGCAGATTCAGGTAGCCGCCCGCCAACAGCGGTCCCGAGACGCAGATCTCGCCGACCTCACCCTGCGGCACCTCCTTGTCCTCGGAGTCCAGCAGCGCCACCCGCACCGCGGTCGAGGGCCGCCCGCACGAGGACAGCCGCTCCTTGTCGTGCTCGTCCTTGGCCAGGTAGCTGATCGCCATCGGCGCCTCGGACTGCCCGAAATACTGCGCGAAGATCGGCCCGAACCGATCGATGGCCTCCTGCAACCGATTCGGATCGATCGCGGCCGCCCCGTAGTAGACCGTCTCCAGCGAGGACAGGTCACGGGTGCGCGAATCCGGGTGATCCAGCAACGCGTACAGCATCGACGGCACCAGCATGGTCGCCGAGATCCGGTGCTCCTCGATCGCCTTCAGCACTTCCCCGGCGTCGAAGCGCGGCAGCACCACGCACTGCCCGCCCAGCAGCACCGTCGGCAGAAAGAACGCCGCACCCGCATGCGAGAGCGGCGTGCAGATCAGGAATTTGGGATGCCGCGGCCACTCCCACTCCGAGAGCTGGATCTGGGTCATGGTGTTCATGGTCAGCGCCGTGCCGATGACACCCTTGGGCTTGCCGGTGGTGCCGCCGGTGTAGCTGATGGAGATGACATCGGAGGGCAGCAGTTCGACCGCCTTGACCTCACGCGGCTCGTACTTGTCCGCGGCCGCGAGAATGTCCACGCCCACATCGGCGAGTGATTCGGGCACCGGACCTAGCACCAGCACCTTGTTCAGCGCCGGAACCATATCGACCAGTTCCCGGGCGCGCTGCACGAACGCGGGCACCGGATCCAGGATCAACGTCGAAATACCGGCGTCGGCAAGCACATACGCGTGATCATCGAGCCCGCCGATGGGATGCAGCGCGGTGCGCCGCGACCCCACGATCTGCCCCGCGCCGATGGTGAACAACACCTCGGGCCGGTTGAGCGCGAGCACCCCGACCGGCGTGCCCGTGGTGACACCGTGCTCGGCGAAGGCGTCGATGTAGCGGCTCATCCCGTCCAACACCTCACCGCCGGTGAGGATGTGATCGCCCAGGGTGAGCACCGGACGGTTCTTGTGCCGCTTGAGGCCCGCCACCAGGGCGTGACCGTTGTGCACGGGCAGCCGCAGCATGGTGTCGGCATCGAATCTGGTCATCTTTCCTCCTCCATCCGGAGTGGGATCCGGGCGCTGAGCCCCGAACCCCCTTGTGTCACAGGGTGTTGGCGCCGTAGAGGGTGACGACGACCGCGCCACCCAGGCCGAGGTTGTGCGCGAGCGCGGTGCGCGCCCCGGCGACCTGGCGTTCGCCCGCCAGACCGCGCAGCTGCCAGC
The DNA here is from genome assembly GCF_041154655.1 of Nocardia sp. JMUB6875. Lineage (NCBI taxonomy): Bacteria > Bacillati > Actinomycetota > Actinomycetes > Mycobacteriales > Nocardiaceae > Nocardia > Nocardia sp. JMUB6875. Next base: position 2,420 of record NZ_BAAFGR010000290.1, on the reverse strand, counting down.
TCAATTCGGTGCACTGGGCCAGCCCGGTCGCGCCCAGCGGATGCCCCTTGGAGATGAGCCCGCCCGACGGGTTGACCACCCAGGTGCCGCCGTAGGTGGTCGCACCAGACTCCACCAGCGCACCCGATTCGCCCTCCCCGCACAGGCCCAGCGCCTCGTAGGTGATGAGCTCGTTGATGGAGAAGCAGTCGTGCAACTCGATCACATCGACATCGGCGACCCCGATCCCGGCGCGCGAGAACACCTTCGACGACGCCGCGCGGGTCATGGGCGCACCCACCACGTCGATCATCGACCCGGTGGAGAAGGAGGTGCCGTCATCGGTGGCCAGCTCCTGGGCCAGGATCTCGATGGCCTGGCCTTCCAGGCCGTTGGCCTTGACGAACTCCTCGCTCACCACGACCGCCGCCGCCGCGCCGTCCGACATCGGCGAGCACTGCGAGCGCGTCAGCGGCCCGTGCACCGGCTTGTCGGCGAGCACCTGCTCGAGGGTGTAGGCATCCTGGAACTGCGCCAACGGGTTTCGCGTGGAGTGCTCGTGGTTCTTGACCGCGACCGCCGCCAGCTGCTCGGGCGTGGTGCCGTAGCGCTTCATGTGCTCGATGGCGGCGTTGCCGAAGAACTGGGTGGTGATCGGCGCCGCCGAGAACTCGAACAGCTCACGATTGACCTTCAGGTGCGCATCGACCGTGGTGACCTTCGGCTTGGTGGCCGGACCGGCCATCGCCTCCTTGGTCATCTGCTCGAACCCGACCGCCAGAGCCACATCGGTGATTCCGGCCGCCACCCATTCGCGGGCGAACATCAGCGCGGTGGAACCGGTGGCGCAGTTGTTGTTCACGTTCACGATCGGAATACCGGTCTGCCCGATGTCGTACAGCGCGCGCTGCCCGGCCGCCGAGGGCTGGAAGACGTACCCGACCGCGGCGCGCTGCACCTGGTCGTAGGTGACGCCCGCGTCCTTCAATGCGCCGTTGACGGCCTCGGCCACCATCTGCGGGTAGGTCCACTCGCGGGAACCGATCTTGACGAACGGCGTCATGTTCACGCCGACGACGAAAACGCGTCGCATAGGGTTGTCCACTCCTGTTCTTCGGGAACGTAATTCGATGTCTAATCGGCGCGCGGAACGCGGCCGTCGAGGTCGGTGAAGCCGTAGGCCTCGGCCAGGTCGGCGACCTTCCAGGCTTTTCCGGTGCGCGCCAGGCGATCCGGGTCCGCGGCCAGGGCGACCACGGCGCGGCCGGGGAAGCGCGGGGTCTCGGCCGCGTCCAGGTCGAAGGTGCCCTCACCGGGCAGGGTGACCAGGCGGCGGCCGTCCTTGTCGGGCGGAACCATTTGCAGCAGTTCGGTGTTCACGATGCCCGGCCAGATCGACACCGCCGTCGCGCCGGTGCCCTCGAGGTCGTGGGCCATATCGGCGGTGAGCCGATCCACCGCGGCCTTGCCGACCCCGTAGACGGCGTTGTGGATCTGGCGGACCGCGCCGGGGGAGGAGACGGACACGATCAGGCCTTGGGATTCGATGATCAGCGGCGCGGCGAAAACACTTGCCACGTAATGCGATCGCACCCCGATATCGAAGCCCGCGTCCCACGCCTTGGGCGGCACGTCCCAGAACTTGCGCCCGATCCAGCGCGCCGAGCCGGGCGCGTCGTAGACGTTGTTGACCAGCACGTCCAGGCGGCCCTGCTCGTCGCGCACCTGCGCGAAGACCTTCTCCACCGCGGCGTCGTCGCGGTGATCGCACACCACCGCGATCCCGGTCCCGCCGAGCTCGTCGATCTCGGCGGCGGTGGCCGACACCGTGCCCGGCAGGTGCCCGGCCGTGACGGTGCGCCCGGTGACGTACACGGTCGCCCCGGCCGCGCCCAGCTCCAGGGCGATGCCCTTGCCGATGCCGCGGCTGGCCCCGGTCACCACCGCGACCTTTCCGGCGAGAATCTTGGGTATTTCGCTCACGACCTCTGGACATTACCTTGAAATAGGAACGTGTTCTAGAAATTGGAGGCGGAGTGGAACTGACGCATCGGACGATCGACACCGGGGAGGTCCGCATGCACGTCGCGGACACGGGCGAAGGCTTCCCCGTGATCTTCTGTCACGGCTTCCCGCACACCTGGTACATGTGGCACCGCCAGCTCGACGCCCTCGCCGCTGCGGGCTACCGCGCCATCGCGCCCGACCTGCGCGGATACGGTCGCACCGACGCGCCCGAAGACCCCGCCGCCTACACCAACGAGGCCGTCATCGGCGACCTGCTGGCCCTGCTCGACGACATCGGCGCGGACAAAGCCGTCTTCGTCGGCCTGGATTTCGGCGCGCAACTGGTGTGGGAGCTGAGCCTGCGCCACCCCGAACGGGTCGCCGCCGCCATGGTCCTGAACAACCCGTTCGCCCCCCGCCCGCCCAAAGCGCCC
>NZ_BAAFGR010000289.1:0-6047 GCF_041154655.1 Nocardia sp. JMUB6875 | reverse complement strand
AGTGGGCTTGGGGGCGCCGGGGCCCTGGTCGCGTTCGGCGGGTTCCCCGACGGGATCGCCGGTGGGCCCGTTGGTTTGCGAGACGCCCGGGAAGCCTTGGATCACGCAGGTGACGGAGCTGGAGTTGATGAATTTCAGGAACCAGTCCCCTGCCACCGGACCGCCGTGTCCCTTGTCCAGCACGATCTGGCGGGTCACGCATTTGGGCAGACCCGCCGCGGGTGTGGTCGTATCGGTGACGGGTGCACCGGCGTTGTCGCCGTCGTGGTCGATCCCGCCCGGTGTCGTCTGCCCGGGTTGCGTTGTCTGCCCGGGTTGAGCGGGAGGGGTTTGCGCGGCCGGGGTCGTGGACGCGGGCCCTGCCGAGGTGTTCGGGTCGCAACCGCTGACGGAGATGGCGACACCCGCCGCGATCGCGGCGACGGCCAATGACTTGATCCGCATGAGATCCCCTCGAAGTTCGGTACTGCAACCGTTGGTATGCAAGCTCCACATCCGAACCCTGTGAGCCCCCGTTACGCACCAGCGTGAGCAGGAGTTTGCGTAATCGCCTGCGCTACAGCGCAGTTCGCCACACCCCCGCCCGAAACCCGCTGCTCTGGACACCCGCGGGCAAAGCGTTAACACCGGGGTCGACTCGCCCGTGCCCCCAAAAGTGGGGGCCGGTCGGTGTCACTTCTCCCCCGCCTTTCCGGACCCGGCATCGACCCTCGATCACCGATGCGGCGGCAAGCGGGCTTCTCAACTCGACTCCACGAAGACTTGATTCATTCCAGAAAAAAGGGCAGAGTGTGGGTCGTGCCCACGCCTACGGATTTCGAGCGCATGTTGCGCGGGGCCGCTTTGCGTGTGACGGCGCCGCGGCTCGCGGTGCTGACCGCGGTACACGAGCACCCCCACTCCGACACGGACACCATCCTCGGGTTCGTGCGCCAGACCCTGGGTGGGGTGTCACATCAAGCCGTCTACGACGTGCTCAAGGCCCTGACCGGCGCGGGACTGCTGCGCCGGATCCAGCCCATGGGGTCGGTCGCACTGTATGAGACCCGCGTCGGGGACAACCATCACCACGTCGTGTGCCGATCCTGCGGCGTCATCGCCGATGTCGACTGCGCCGTGGGCGACGCACCCTGCCTGACCGCCTCCGACAACCATGGTTTCGCGCTCGACGAAGCCGAGGTCGTCTACTGGGGCCTGTGCCCCGAATGCTCGAAAACCGCTGCCACACAACAGAAGTAGCGGCCACACTCGTGGTCGACAACCAGATCACACCCTCATGGAAGGACAACACACCGTGCCTGAACACCCGCCCATCGGTGAAGCCAACACCGAGCCCGCCGCCGGTGGCTGCCCCGTCATGCACGACAAGATGGCCGCACCCGCCGAGGGCGGCAACGCCAACCGTCAGTGGTGGCCCAACCAGCTCAACCTGAAGATCCTGCAGAAGAACCCGGCCGTCGCCAACCCCATGGACGAGGGCTACGACTACCGCGCCGAGTTCCAGACCCTCGACCTGGCCGCCGTCAAGGCCGACATCATCGAGGTCATGCACACCTCCCAGGACTGGTGGCCCGCCGACTTCGGCCACTACGGCCCCTTCTTCATCCGCATGTCCTGGCACGCCGCCGGCACCTACCGCGTGCAGGACGGCCGCGGCGGCGCCGGCGCCGGCATGCAGCGCTTCGCGCCCCTGAACTCCTGGCCCGACAACGCCTCCCTCGACAAGGCCCGCCGCCTGCTGTGGCCGGTCAAGAAGAAGTACGGCAAGAAGCTGTCGTGGGCCGACCTCATCGTCTACGCCGGTAACGTCGCCCTCGAGGACATGGGCTTCCAAACCTTCGGCTTCGGCGGCGGCCGCGTCGACCAGTGGGAGCCCGAAGAGGACGTCTACTGGGGCCCCGAGACCGAGTGGCTGGGCGACGCCCGCTACACCGGCAAGCGCGACCTCGAGAACCCCCTCGCCGCGGTCCAGATGGGTCTGATCTACGTCAACCCCGAAGGCCCCAACGGCAACCCGGACCCGGTCCTGGCCGCGATCGACATCCGCGAGACCTTCGCCCGCATGGCCATGAACGACGAGGAGACCGCCGCGCTGATCGTCGGCGGCCACACCTTCGGCAAGACCCACGGCGCCGGCCCGGCCGACCACGTCGGCCCCGAGCCCGAGGCCGCCCCGCTCGAGGAGCAGGGCCTGGGCTGGAAGTCCTCCTTCGGCACCGGCTCCGGCCGCTTCGCCATCACCTCCGGCCTCGAGGTCACCTGGACCCCGACTCCGACCAAGTGGGACAACAGCTTCCTCGAGACCCTCTACGGCAACGAGTGGGAGCTCACCAAGTCCCCCGCCGGCGCCCACCAGTGGGTCGCCAAGGACGGCCAGGCGATCATCCCCGACGCCTTCGACAACACCAAGCGGTGGCTGCCCACCATGCTCACCACCGACCTGTCGATGCGCTTCGACCCGATCTACGAGCAGATCACCCGCCGCTGGCTCGACCACCCCGAAGAGCTCGCCGAAGCCTTCGCCAAGGCCTGGTACAAGCTCACCCACCGCGACATGGGCCCCAAGGTCCGCTACCTCGGCCCCGAGGTCCCGGCCGAGACCCTGCTGTGGCAGGACCCGATCCCGGCCCACGAGGGCGCGGTCATCTCCGCCGCCGACATCAAGGCCCTCAAGGCCAAGATCGCCGACTCCGGCCTGACCGTCGCCCAGCTGGTGACCACCGCCTGGGCCGCGGCCTCGTCCTTCCGCGGCTCGGACATGCGCGGCGGCGCCAACGGCGGCCGCATCCGCCTGCAGCCGCAGGCCGGCTGGGAGGTCAACCAGCCCGACGAGCTCGCCCAGGTCATCCGGGTGCTCGAGGGCATCCAGACCGACTTCGGCAAGGGCGTCTCCTTCGCCGACGTCGTCGTGCTCGCCGGTAACGTCGGCGTCGAAACCGCCGCCAAGGCAGCCGGATTCGACATCGAGGTGCCCTTCCGCGCCGGCCGCACCGACGCCACCCAGGAGCAGACCGACGTCGAGTCGTTCGCGGCCCTCGAGACCAAGGCCGACGGCTTCCGCAACTACGTCAGCAAGGGCACCACCACCCCGGCGGAGTACCTGCTGCTCGACAAGGCCAACCTGCTGACCCTGTCCGCGCCGGAAATGACCGTCCTCGTCGGCGGCCTGCGCGTGCTCGGCGCCAACTACAAGGGCTCCCAGCAGGGCGTGTTCACCGACAAGCCGGGCGTGCTGACCACGGACTTCTTCGTGAACCTGCTCGACATGTCCACCAAGTGGGCCCCGGTCGACACCGAGAACTCCAGCTACCAGGGCACCGACCGCACCACCGGCGCCCCCAAGTGGACCGCCTCCCGCGTCGACCTGGTCTTCGGCTCCAACTCCCAGCTGCGCGCGCTGGCCGAGGTGTACGCCGAGGACGACTCCAAGGAGAAGTTCGTCAAGGACTTCGTCGCCGCCTGGACCAAGGTCATGGAGCTCGACCGCTTCGACCTGGTCTGATAACCACGGTGTGAACCGTCGTTAGACCGATGCCCCCGCACCACACGGTGCGGGGGCATCGCCCGTTCAATACAGGTCAGACCAGTTTCAGGTCAAGTCAGACCAGTTGCGCGGCACGATCATTCGGCACACAAGCATCCAACGACAATTCAGCCGCAAAGTCCCTGGCAATGCCATGCAGGCGGACGCGGTCGAGCGCTGCGCCGAGGAGGGAGTAGGACGGCCAGCGGGCGCTCAGTGGAGGCAGGCAATTGCCCCGCTGCAAGACGCGGGCACCCGGTCCTGTCAGCAGGGGCAAGCAGCCCTTCGCCAAGGGCGATCGGTCACGCCGGACGTGATTCGTGGTCGATGCCCGCATGCTCGGCGCCGCGGCGGAAACGCAGGAGGCGCAAGGCGTTCGCCACCACCAGCAGGGTCGAGCCCTCGTGGATGAAGACGGCCGGGCCGATGGGTAGGCCGAGCAGGGTTGCCGGGACCAGGGCCGCGACGATCACCAGGGCGACGGTCAGGTTCTGGCGGATGATGGCGGCGGTGCGGCGGCTCAGGGCTACCGCGAAGGGGAGGCGGCCGATGTCGTCGGTCATCAACGCGACGTCGGCGGTTTCCAGGGCGACGGCGGATCCGCCCGCGCCCATGGCGATTCCGACCGAGGAGTTCACCATCGCGGGCGCGTCGTTGACGCCGTCGCCGACCATCGCGGTGCCGCCGCGCCCGTTCAGGCGGGCGATCATGGAGACCTTGTCCTCGGGGAGCAGACCGCCGTGGGCGGCATCCAGGCCGAGCCCGTCGGCGACCGCGTCGGCCACCCGCTGATTGTCACCGGAGATGACGACCATGTCGGCGACACCCAGGGCGCGCAGTTCCGCGATCACCGGCGCGGCCTCCGCGCGCGGGGTGTCCATGACCCCGAGCACACCCAGGTAGGCGCCGCCGTGGCGGACGATCATCGTGGTGCGGCCCAGCCGGTGCAGATGGTCGACGGTCGCGGCGATATCGTCCGGGACGCCGAGCGGGTCCAGCTCGGCGAACATGGCGAGGTTGCCGATCTCGGTGGGCCGCCCGTCCACTCGCGCCGTCACACCCCGACCGGTGACCGAATTGACCTCGGTGGCAGCGCTTTCCGCACCAGCCGGTACCTCGAGAGCGAGATCGCGGGTGATCGCGGCCGCGAGCGGGTGATCGCTGAAGGATTCGACCGCCACCACCGTGGTGACCAACTGCTCCCGTAGCGAGGGACGCACCGGCACCACATCGGTGACCCGCGGCTGACCCCAGGTGAGCGTGCCCGTCTTGTCGAACGCGATCGACCGCACCCGGCCCAGAGACTCCAACGGCCCGCCGCCCTTGGCGAGCACACCCGCCTGCGCGGCCCGAGCGACACCCGCGAGCACCGCGCTCGGAGTCGCGATCGCCAGCGCGCACGGACTGGCGGCGACCAGCACCACCATGCCGCGGTAGAAGCTGTCCGCGAACGGTTCCGACAAACCCAACACGCCGAACCCGATCACCGCGAGCACACCCGCGATCACCGCGGGCACGTACACCATCTGGAAGCGGTCGATGAACCGCTGCGTCGGCGACTTCTGGGTGTCGGCGTCACGCACCATCGCGATCACCCGTGCCAGCGTCGAATCCTCGGCGCGAGAAGTCACCACCACCTCGAGCGCACCCGAACCATTCAGCGTGCCCGCGAACACCCGATGCGCCTCCGACACCGGGCCGCGCCCGGCCAGCGCAGCCGCGGCGTCGGCGACCGGCTGCTTCTCCACCGGCATGCTCTCCCCCGTCACCGAGGATTCGTCGACGGCGCTGACGCCCGCGACCACGACCCCGTCGGCACTCAACCGCGAATTCGGCAGCACCACAACGGTATCCCCGACCCGCAGCTCGTCGATGTCGATCTCCTCGACCCGATCCGGGCCCCGCCGCACCAGCGCCGTGCGGGGCGCGAGCTCACCGAGCGCCGCGATGGAACGCTGCGCGCGGCTCATGGCGTACTCCTCGAGCGCATGCCCGAGGCTGAACAGGAACAGCAGCACCGAACCCTCGGCCCACTTCCCGACCGCCGCCGCGCCGGCCGCGGCGACCAGCATCAGGAAATCGACCTCGAAGCGCCCGCGCCGGATGGTCTCGAACGCGGAGCGGACAGTGAAGAATCCGCCCAGCACATAGGTCGCCAGGAACAGCGTCGTCGGTACCCAGCCCGGGGTTTCCAGCAGGTACTTCGCCACCATGCCGCAGGTGTAGGTGATGCCCGAGCCGATCGCGAAGGCCATCTCCGCGCGCGGACCGAGCAGGCCGTGGCCGTGTCCTTCGGTGCCTTGCTTCGTCGTGGTCGCCATACACGAGAGAATAACTTAGATACATGCGCATGTCTGCATGTGACTATTTATTGCCCGACTGACCTGGCAATCAGCCGAATCATCCGGCGGCGGCAACCTCGGCGAGACGCTCGATATCAGCGGGCCGCACCCGGCAACAGCCACCCACGATCGAGGCGCCAAGCCTCGCCCACTCCCCTACCCGCTCCGCCGCGAACCGCGAC
>NZ_BAAFGR010000288.1:0-6065 GCF_041154655.1 Nocardia sp. JMUB6875 | reverse complement strand
GGTGGGCGGCGTGCTCGGTGCGGATGCGGCGGAGGGCGGCGGCGGGGCCGCCTTCGAGGCCGTCGAAGAGGCGGTAGAGGGCGCGGCGGGACAGCATGCAGGCCTGGGCGATTCGGTCCACCGAGAGATCCGGGTCCGCGCACTCGGCGCGCATGAAGGCCAGGACGCGCTCGCGGGCCAGGGCGGTTCGGTTGGGCGGGGTGTGGCCGCCGGCCAGGCTCACCGCGGCGGCCAGCAGGTCCAGGGCGGGTTCGGCGAGCAGGGCCGCGCTGTCGGGTTCGCGCTGCTGGAGGTCGGCGAGGCGACGGAAGAAGCCGGAGACCACCGCGGCGGGTCCGGCATTGGGGACCGTGACGGCCAGCGGGACGTCCGCGAGCGTGAGGCCGCTGTGGTCGCGGAGCTGGGAGAGCGGGACCTGCAGAACCGTTTTCTCCCAATCGCGGTCGAATTCCCAGTGCAGTTCCCGGCTGCTGCCGAAGAAGACCATCTCGCCCGGTCCGATCTCGGCGATGCGGTCGTCCAGGTGCAGGCGTCCGCGGCCGCGGACGCAGATGCTGGCGAGCAGGTACTCGTCGTCGGCGCCCGCGATCAGCCGATCGGTCAGCCGAACCTGCTGGGGCGCCGATCCGACGGTGGTCACGTCGACCGCCCCGTAGCGCGCGTGGGTGATCGCGCCATGGAACTCGGGCGCTTCCAGCGGTGCCACGGCCAGCGGGAAGTACGTCTCGATCATCTGCGCTTCCCAGTGCTCGAAGGCCAGCTCCCGGGGCAGTTCCGGCCCGCTGCGCACCTCGAGCCTGCGCACCGCGGGCGCGGGGTCGATCTCCGAACTCATCGAACGCGAACGATCAACCGCCGCAACAGTCTTCGCGGCCCGGCACGGTGCGGACCTCACGGGTCTCGGCGTTGCGCGCGGCCAGGTCGGCATCGGCGGGATAGTCGACGGCGATGAGCGAAAGGCCGTGCGCCGGAGCCACTGTGACCGAGCTGGAGCGCTCGCGTTCGTTCAGCAACCCGGCGATCCAGTCGGGCGTGCGGCGGCCCTCGCCGACGGCCAGCACCCCGCCCACCAGGCTGCGGACCATGGACCAGCAGAAGGCGTCGGCGCTGACGTAGGCGGTGAGCAGATCGCCGTCCTGGACCCAGTCGAAGCGCTGCAGCTCGCGAATGGTGGTCGCACCCTCGCGACGGCGGCAGAAGGCCGCGAAATCGTGCAGCCCCAACAGGTTTCGGGAGGCCTCCCGCATGGCCTCGACATCCAGCCCGGATCGGACGGGCACGATGCCGCGGGCCTGCAACGGCTCCGCGCCGTAAGGGGCGGTGGTGAGCCGATAGGCGTAATGACGGCGAATCGCCGAGAAACGCGCGTCGAATTCGGGCGGTGCGAGCCGTACGTCCTTGACGCGGACGTCCTTGGGCAGGAACCGCGCCAGCCGGTGCACCAGCTTCGGCCCGTCCACCTCGGTGTGCGTATCGAAGTGCGCGACTTGCCCTTCCGCGTGCACCCCGGCGTCGGTGCGCCCGGCCACGGTCAGCTGGATCGGCTCGCGCTGCACCTTGCTCATCGCCTCCTCCAGCACGCCCTGCACGGTGCGCAGGCCGGGCTGGCGCGCCCAGCCGGTGAAATCGGTGCCGTCGTAGCTGATGTCCAGCCGTACCCGAATCGAAACCGGTTCGGGCGTCTGATCCTCCACGGTCACAGCGATCTCCTGGTTAACATGGAGAAAGCCCGCCGACCCGGAGGGGACGGCGGGCTCACTCATGTGCTCTCGACGTTCGGAGTTACTCCGCGTCCTTGGCCTCGGCGGCCGGGGCGTCAGCCACGGTCTCCTCGGCGGCATCCTCGACCTTGGCCTCTTCGGCCGGGGCCTCGGTGGCCTTCTGCGAAGCCGCGACGCGACGGGCACGATCGGCCTCGTTGGTCACGGTCTTCTCGCGGACCAGCTCGATGATCGCCATCGGAGCGTTGTCGCCCTTGCGGGGGATGGTCTTGATGATGCGGGTGTAGCCACCCTCACGACCCTCGAACGAGGGACCGATCTCCGCGAACAGGGCGTGCACGACGTCCTTGGAGCGGATCACCTTCATGACCTCGCGACGGTCGGCAAGGGTGCCGCCCTTCGCCTTGGTGACAAGCTTCTCGGCGTAGGGGCGCAGCGCCTTGGCCTTGGCCTCGGTGGTCGTGATGCGACCGTGCTCGAAGAGCGCCGTCGCCAGGTTGGCGAAGATCGCCTTCTGGTGCGACGCCGTCCCGCCGAAGCGGGCACCCTTCTTGGGCTTGGGCATTGTTTGAATCTCCTGTGTTGAAGGCCGATTCGGGGCGCTACACCCCGAATGACCTAAAGCTGTTCGGTCTCGGCGTAGTCCTGCTCGCCGCTGTCGGTGTCGCTGAACGAACCGCTGTCGCTCCAGGTGCCGCTCGCGGCGTCGTAGCCGACGACGGAGGACGGATCGAAGGAAGCCGGAGAATCCTTGAGGGACAGGCCGAGCGAGTGCAGCTTGACCTTGACCTCGTCGATGGACTTCTGACCGAAGTTGCGGATATCCAGCAGGTCCGACTCGGTGCGGGCGACCAGCTCGCCGACGGTGTGCACGCCTTCACGCTTGAGGCAGTTGTACGACCGCACGGTGAGATCCAGGTCCTCGATCGGCAGACCGAACGAAGCGATGTGATCCGCTTCGGCCGGCGAGGGGCCGATCTCGATGCCCTCGGCCTCGACGTTCAGCTCGCGCGCGAGACCGAACAGCTCGACCAGGGTCTTGCCCGCCGACGCCAGCGCATCCCGCGCGGAGATCGAGTTCTTGGTCTCGACATCCAGGATGAGCCGGTCGAAGTCGGTGCGCTGCTCGACACGGGTGGCCTCGACCTTGTACGTCACCTTGAGAACCGGCGAGTAGATCGAGTCAACCGGAATCCGGCCGATTTCCGCACCCGACGCCTTGTTCTGCACGGCCGGGACGTAGCCGCGACCGCGCTCGACCACGAGCTCGATCTCCAGCTTGCCCTTGTCGTTCAGGGTGGCGATGTGCATATCCGGGTTGTGCACGGTCACGCCCGCCGGGGGGACGATGTCACCGGCGGTGACGGTGCCCGGGCCCTGCTTGCGCACGTACATGGTGACCGGCTCGTCCTCTTCGGACGACACGACCAGGCCCTTGAGGTTCAGGATGATGTCGGTGACATCTTCCTTCACGCCCGGAACCGTGGTGAACTCGTGCAGCACGCCGTCGATGCGAATGCTGGTGACAGCCGCACCAGGAATCGACGACAGCAGCGTGCGCCGCAGCGAGTTGCCGAGGGTGTAACCGAAGCCCGGCTCCAGCGGTTCGATGGTGAACCGCGACCGGTTCTCGGACACGACCTCTTCGGTCAGCGTCGGTCGCTGTGAAATCAGCATTTCTTCCTCCTTCGAGCACCCACTATTTGATGCTCACGATTGGGAGCTGTTGCGGCCCTGAGGGACTCAGGGCCACAACCAGCGGTGCGCTTGACGCGCAACCTAATTACTTCGAGTAGTACTCGACGATCAGCTGTTCCTGGAGCGGAACATCGATCTGCGCACGCTCGGGGAGCTGGTGCACCAGGATGCGGAGACGACCCGGGACGACCTGCAGCCAGCCGGGGACCGGACGGTCACCGATGGTCTCGCGGGCGACCTGGAACGGCAGGGTGCCGGCCGACTTCTCCTTGACGTCGATGATGTCGTACTGCGACACCTGGAACGACGGGACGTCGACCTTCACGCCGTTGACCACGAAGTGGCCGTGCGACACGAGCTGACGGGCCTGACGACGGGTCCGGGCCAGACCGGCGCGGTACACGACGTTGTCGAGACGGGCCTCGAGCAGACGCAGCAGGTTGTCGCCGGTCTTGCCCTTCTGGCGGTTCGCCTCTTCGTAGTAGCGGCGGAACTGCTTCTCCATGACGCCGTAGGAGAAGCGAGCCTTCTGCTTCTCCTGCAGCTGCATGAGGTACTCGGACTCCTTGATCCGCGCGCGGCCGTGCTGGCCCGGCGGGTAAGGACGACGCTCGAACGCCTGGTCGCCTCCAACGAGGTCGACACGCAGACGACGCGACTTGCGGGTGATAGGGCCGGTGTAACGAGCCATTTTTCTACTCTTCCTTTCCCGCTAGACGCGACGCCGCTTGGGCGGACGGCAGCCGTTGTGCGGCTGCGGAGTGACATCGGAGATCGAACCGACCTCGAGGCCGGCGGCCTGGAGCGAACGGATGGCGGTCTCGCGACCCGAACCCGGGCCCTTCACGAAAACGTCGACCTTCTTGACGCCGTTCTCCTGCGCCTTGCGGGCAGCGTTCTCGGCGGCCAGCTGCGCGGCGAACGGAGTCGACTTACGCGAGCCCTTGAAACCGACGTGGCCGGAGGACGCCCAGGAGATGACGTTGCCCTCGGGGTCGGTGATGGACACGATCGTGTTGTTGAACGTGCTCTTGATGTGCGCGTGGCCGTGCGGGATGTTCTTCTTATCCCGGCGACGCGACTTCTGAGTCTTCTTCGGGCCAGCGGCCCGGCTCTTCGGAGGCATGCGCTATCCCTACTTCTTCTTGCCGGCGACGGTCTTCTTCGGACCCTTGCGCGTGCGGGCGTTGGTCTTGGTCCGCTGGCCACGCACGGGCAGGCCACGGCGGTGGCGGATGCCCTGGTAGCAGCCGATCTCGATCTTGCGACGGATGTCGGCCTGCACCTCGCGGCGCAGGTCACCCTCGACCTTCATGTCCGAGGCCTCGATGAAGTCGCGGAGCTTGGTCAGGTCGTCGTCGCTGAGGTCCTTCGAGCGCAGGTCCGGGCTGACGCCGGTCTGCTCCAGGATCTCCTTGGCGCGGGTACGGCCGATGCCGAAGATGTAGGTCAGCGCGATCTCCATGCGCTTTTCGCGCGGGAGGTCGACGCCCATCAGACGTGCCATGTTTGGCTTTTCCTTACTTTTGCGGAGGTCTGCTCCCTGTCCGTCCCCTCGTAGTGGGGCCCCGGCCTCCGTACCGGGGGTAGGCCGCCGTCCGTCCCCCTGAGGGACTCGCCGACGGCGACTGGAGCTGGGAGTTCTTCTTCATTGCCAATCCGAACCGCGATTCGGTGCTTGGCGGTGAATCAGCCCTGGCGCTGCTTGTGGCGCAGGTTCTCGCAGATCACCATGACTCGCCCGTGACGGCGAATCACCTTGCACTTCTCGCAGATCGGCTTGACGGACGGCTGAACCTTCACGTCAGATCCAATCTGGGTTGGTGTTCACTGGCCGTGAACACAGTTTTTCCCCGGCCGGTTTGACCGGGGAAAACCCGGGATTCGCATCCCGGAAGTCTGTTCGCACCCGCGAGGGTGACTCACTTGTAGCGGTAGACGATGCGGCCGCGGGTCAGGTCGTAGGGCGAGAGCTCCACGACGACGCGGTCCTCGGGCAGGATGCGGATGTAGTGCTGCCGCATCTTGCCGCTGATGTGGGCCAGAACCTTGTGACCGTTTTCCAGCTCGATCCGGAACATCGCATTGGGCAACGGCTCGATAACCCGGCCCTCGACCTCGATGGCCCCTTCCTTCTTCGCCATATCCTCCGCGATCCCGGTTAGGCTGAACCTGGTTGGTTCAAGCTCATTACGGCAGGTCGGCCCGAAGTTTCGTGGTGCATCACGGCCAACCCGGTGACATACTCACTGGAGGCGGCACGAAGACATGCCACAGCCACTATGTAAGTCACCAGCGGCCAAGCTTACCCGTTTCCCCAGATCCGGCCAAATACGGGTGCTGTGACTTGGCACTATCACGCGCGAAGTAGCCCCCGCTCGCCCCCACACCGGGCACGGCCTTGCCGAAGCTCGCTAAACTACGCCCTGTCCAGCAAGATCGGTCGAGCACCCGGGGGTAGATGTGAGTCGCGAGAACGACGGCCTCCCCATGCTCCCGCCCTGGCTGTCCGAGAGCGACGTCTCCGACTCCGGCTACGAGGCCCCCGTCCAGAACCTCCCCCACGACGACCTCATCCCCGAAAAGAAAAAGGGCGGCCGCCGCATCTTCGGCAACCGCCACCCCCGCAAGGGCCCCGCCGCGGAC
>NZ_BAAFGR010000287.1:0-6112 GCF_041154655.1 Nocardia sp. JMUB6875 | reverse complement strand
CGTCAGGAGGGCGTGAGCCACGCGATCTCGTGGCCCGCGACGGTGGCCGCGGTGAGGATTCGCAGGTCTGCCGCGGCGGCCAGGCCGGGGGCCCGATCGATCCCGACTCGCGTCCACGGCACCGGCGCTCCGGTCCCGGGCGGGCAAGGCAGGCGGGTGGGACGGAGGCGTGATGTGGTTCCGGTGGCGGCAAATTCGACGATGGCGACGCCATCGTGAGCGAGGAGCTCGCGGGCGCGGCGCAGGACCCGGACCGGATCGCCGCCGAGGCCCACGGTGCCGTCGGCCAGGATCGCGTACTCCCAGCGACCGGTTCCCGGCAATCGATCGAAAATGTCGCGGTAGAGCGTGGGCACGCCGCGCGACCGTGTCACGGCCACAGCCATCGGCGAGAGGTCCACACTCAGCGCGGCCACGCCTTGACGCACCAGACGGTCGGCCAAACGGCCGGAACCGCAGGCGAGATCGAGGGTCGGGCCGTCGCAGCAGCAGGTGAGTACGCGGTCGACCCGTTCGCGCGCGGAGTCCATGATTCGACGTTATGGCCGTCGGGCCGGTCGGAACGGGTGCGCGGCGTGACAAAACAATGACGGCGTAGGGGGAAAGGGCTTGGACCAGGCTGTTCCCCGGGGGTGCGGAATAGGGTGGGGGGATGCGGATTCTCGTGGCGGATGATGATCCGGTCGTGCGTGATGTGGTGCGGCGGTATTTGGAGCGGGATGGGCTCGAGGTGGTGGAGACCGCTGATGGGGCGGCTACGGCTGCGGTGTTGGAGAAGAACGAGATCGATTTGGCTGTGTTGGATGTGATGATGCCGCCGCCGGATGGGATCGATTTGACTCGGGCGGTGCGGGCGGGGGCGCATCCGGAGACGCCGATTATTTTGCTGACGGCACTCGGGGATGAGGATGACCGGGTGATCGGGTTGCAGGCGGGGGCCGATGATTATGTGACGAAGCCGTTCAGTCCTCGGGAGTTGGCGCTGCGGGTGGCTTCGGTGTTGCGGCGGACGCATCCGCAGCCGGTGGTGGAGGAGGTGCTGCGCGGGGACGGAGTGGAGTTGAATCGGGCGGCGCGGACGGTGGTGGCGGGCGGGATGCCGGTGGAGTTGACCGCAAGGGAGTTCGATCTGCTCGCGTTCCTGTTGGCGAATCAGCGGCGGGTGTTCAGTCGGCAGGAGTTGCTGGCAGAGGTGTGGGGATGGAATTTCGGTGATCTGTCGACGGTCACCGTGCATGTGAAGCGGTTGCGGGCGAAGCTGGGGGCCGCGCATCGGATCGAGACGGTGTGGGGACGCGGATACGCCTGGGGTCGTGCGGATCTCCCGGATGGCCCGGCATCGGAGGAGGCGGCGGATGCCGACTGATACGCCTGGTCTGATCGGGTACGCGCTGGCGGGCACGCTGCCGGTCGTGGTGGTCGGCGCGCTGCTGCTGCGCTACACCCGCAATCGCGCCATCACCACGAGCATGGCCGTGCTGGTGCTGATTCCGACCGTGGCCACCCTGTGCGGCGTGGTGGCGGTGAGCGGGCTGATGTTCGGGGCCGAATTCGAGCGCACCGCAGTGGTTTTGGCGGTGGTCACCGCGGTCACCGTGCCCGCGGCCGTCCTGCTGGGCCGGGCACAGGCACGAACCATGGTGTGGGAGCGCGAGATGCTCGAGCAGGAGCGCGCCGCCGAGCGGTCGCGCCGCGAGCTGGTGGCCTGGGTCAGCCATGATCTGCGCACGCCGCTGGCGGGCATTCGCGCCATGGGTGAGGCCTTGATCGACGGGGTGGTGTCACAGCCCGAGGATGTCTCGCGGTACGCGGAACAGATTGTGCGGGAGACGAATCGGCTGTCGTCGATGGTGGACGACCTGTTCGAGATGTCGAAGATCAATTCGGGTGCGCTGCGGCTGGAGATGGAGCCGGTGGATCTGCGCGAGCTCATCGACGAGGTGCTGGCCGCCAACCGGCCCACCGCCGAGCGCGCCCGGATCACCTTGGCGGCAACCCAACCCGAGGACAAGATCGTGGTGGCGGGCAGCGACCGGGCACTGGGGCGGGTGCTGACCAACCTGGTCGCCAATGCCATCGCGCACACCCCGCCGGGCGGGCGCATCGACATTTCGGCGGGCGCGGATGACGGCCAGGCCTGGACCCGCGTCGATGACACGGGCCCGGGCATCTCCGAAGCCGATCTCCCCCGCATCTTCGAGGTCGCCTACCGCGGCAGCTCCGCCCGCTCCCCCGGCGCGGGCGAACTCGGCAGCAGCAGCGGCATGGGCCTGGCCATCGCGGCGGGGCTGGTGGCGGCGCATCACGGCGATATCAGTGCCCAGAACCGTTCCGAGGGTGCGCGTTTCGAGGTGCGGCTGCCGCTGCTGGAGACCGCCGGTCGCGGCTGAGCAGCAGGTAGGCGGCGACTCCGGCCCACACCAGGACCAGCGCGACGAGCAGGCCGACGGTGTAGTCGCGATCCAGAATGGTGTCGTTGCCGGGCACGGCACCCTCGCGGCCGATGACCGGGACCGCGAGCAGGATCAGGGCCAGGCTGCTGAACGCGCCCACCGCGTAGGCGGGCCACCAGCGCGCCGGGAGGACGCGGTGGCCCAGGAAGCCCACCAGGGCGGCACCCGGCCCGAAGATCAGGTTCTCCACCAGGATCGCGCCGATGAACCACGTCGCGACCGATTTAAGGTCGGTGGTGCTCATCTTCAGCAACAGGTCGAGCCCGTAGTAGGCGAGTCCGATTCCGCACGCGCCCAATAGGATCCGAATGATCGTCATTACAGTTCCTCGATCGACTTCAGCCATTTGGTCTGCAGCACCCCCGGGCGATTCGGCGCGATCAGGCGGCACGGGTAGCCGTGATCGAGGGCCAGCTCCTCGCCATTGAGGCGCAGGGCGATGAGTGTGGAGGCATCGACGACGAAGTCGTGCGGGAGCACCGACGAGCCGTAGATGCCCGTCGTCTCCAGTGACACGAAACGCACGTCACCGCCGCCGTATTCGCCGACCTGGGCGAGCAGGTCGCGCAGGCGGACACCGGACCAGTGCCCGGTCGCGCTCCAGCCCTCGACGCAGGCGATGGGCAGAATGCTCTCGTATTGCGGCAGGGCCTCCAGGTCAGCGCGGGAGAACCCACGCTCTCGCCCACCGACTTTCACGGCCAGCGCGTACTGCGGCGAGCGGGCCGTCTCGGTGACCGCGGCGGCCGCGGCCGTCCGATTGATCGGAACGCCTTGCGGGCCTTCGCCACTGCGCGGAGCCAGCAGCGACACCCACCGCAGGAATGGCACGGACTGCCCGGCCACCGCCAGACCCGCGACCACCGTCCCGAGCCCGGCCGCGACCAGCAGGGCCCGCCGCGAAACACCCGCACGGGCCTGCCCCTCCAATTCCGGTTCCTCCGATACCGGACGCGAAAGGGCCTGCCGCACAACGGGAAGCTTCACCGCCAGGTGAACGACAACCGCGCCGAACGCCACATACGCCATGGCGTGATGCGTGGTGGTGAAGAAGAACTTCCACGGATAGAACTGCGCCGTATTGAACAGCCCCGTCACGATCTGGAACAACACCGCGCCGATCAGCACCGCCACCGACGCCCGCTCCAGCAACTCCGGAAGCGCCCGCCGCACAGACGGTTTCAGAAAGAACCGCGGATACACCGACCACAACTTCACCAGCAACAGCGGAATCATCATGACCCCGACCGTCACGTGCGTCCCCTGCGTCACCCGATACAGCCACACGGGATGCGCGGGCCACCAGAACCAGTCCGGCGGATGCTGAATGAAATGGCTGATCAGCCCGGTCACGAACAGGATTGCGATCCCGACCCCGAGCGCGATCCCGACCCGCGCGGCCACCGCCGTCGAGCGGGCCGGGGACAACCGCTCCGCCAGCACCGGCGGCAGCAGCGAGGCGGAAGCCCCTGAATCGGGTTCGATGGTCGGGTCGGGGGCGGACGGCTCGGGCACGGCGTCCGCGGCGGGAGCGTGTTCTTCGGACTTCACCGCGGGCTCCTTTCGGGATTCGAATCTCAGAGTGGTACAGGGGTTTTCGCGGTCACCAATTCGGCGACGGTGCGGGCGAAGCGGCCGCGGGCGATGGCGGCCACCGCGATGGCGTCGGCGTAGGTGTCGACGTCGGTGAGGGTGGGTAGGGCGTGGACGCGGAAGCCGCTGTGGCGCAGGGCGGTTTCGGTGAGTTCGCCGGTGCGGTCGGTGGACATGGGGATGTCGGCGAGGAGGGTGGCCGGGCGGGGGTCGGTGAGGCCCAGTGCCCACCAGCCGCCGTCGGTGGCGGGGCCGAGGACGGTGTCGCCGGTGGCGACCAGGCGGGAGGCGGAGCGGGTGAGCAGGTCGGCGTCGGCCTGCGGGGTGTCCATGCCGATCTGGAGTACGGGGACGCCGAAATCGGCCGCGTCGAGGTGGGCGTTGGCGAGGCGTTCACCGAAAGTGTCGCCGCGCTGCGGGATCACCGTCACGTCGCGCAGGGCGGCGGACAGTTCGGCCGCGCGTTCGGCGCGGTCGAGGTCACCGGTCCAGGCGACCACGCGATGGCGAATGCCGCTCTCGCGCACCGCGTCCAGGGTGTCGAGCAGGGCGCAGGCCGCCAGGTAGGCGGCGTCGACCGGCGAGAACGGCGGGGTCAGACGGGTTTTCGCGTATCCGGCGATGGGCGATTTGGCCATTATCAGCAGGGTCGCGGGCACGGTGTCGGCGGCGCCGAGCGGGCCGTCGACGCCCGGTCGGGGGAACATGATCTCGGTGGGTTCGCCAGTGTTCATCGCACACTCCAGAAGTCGCGGGCGGCACGCACGGTGCCGAGCCAGGAACCGGACACCTTGGACTCGCCGTGCGTCCGCGGCCGATAGGTGATGTCACGTTCGAGCACCAGCCAGCCCGCCCGCGCCGCGCCGGTGAGCAGGGCCAGCGGATAGCCGGAGCGGGCGTGCAGATGGCCGAGCGCCTGCAGCCGGTCGCGGCGTGCCACCCGCATGGCGGCGATATCGTGCACTCGCAGCCCGTAGCGGCGGCGTAGCCGGAAGGCGAAGGCCCAGTTGCCGATTCGCGCGTGCAGCGGTAGCGCGCCGGGGACGGCGGCGCGGCGGCGGCCGACCACCATGTCGACGCCGGGGCTGAATTCGGCCACCAGGCGCGGTAGCTCGCCGGGATCCAGCGAACCGTCGCCGTCCAGCACGGCGACCAGTTCGGTGCGGGCGGCGTCGACTCCGGCGTGCACGGCGCTGCCGTAGCCGGGGGTCGATTCGGTCACCACGGTCGCGCCGGCCGCGCGGGCGACCTCGGCGGTGCCATCGGTGGAGCCGTTGTCCACCACGATCACGCGGTAGCCCATCGGAATTGCTGACAGTACGCCCGGCAAGGCCTCGGCCTCGTCGCGGCAGGGGATCACCACCGTGACCCCGGGTTCGGAGTCCCACTCGGTCATGGCCTCGACCGTACGGCCTACCAGGGTGTTCCGACCCCGGGACACGCATGACGAAAGTATGACAAGAGCAGGCGAAATCGGGATCCGGACAGTTCCGGCGGGGTTCGGGGCCTAGGGTTTGCGGCATGGCGAACGCTTCCGCGACAAGGGTCGCGCGCTACGTCTCCACCCGCGTCGACGGCTACTGCGCGCTGGCGGCCTTTCTGCTCGTGCTCGCGGCCTTCCTGGTTCCGCGAATCGAGGGCAAACCGTGGCGGGACAAGCTCTATGCCGGGGCCGCACCGATCTTCGGCGGCTGGCTGCCGCATATCGGGTGGGGCACGATTCCGGCGATCGCCATCGCGGCGGCCGTGGTGCGCTTCGGCCCGGCGCTCTCCCAGCGACTCTCGTGGGGGCGCCTGCTGGTCACGACCTGGGCGACCGCGGCCGCGTGGGCGTTCGCGCTGGCCATGGCGGACGGCTGGCAGCGCGGGTTCGCGGGGCGGCTCACCACCCGCGACGAGTACCTGCACGAGGTCGGCGGGGTGCGCGACATCGGGGCAATGCTGCGCGGATTCTCCGGGCGCATCCTGGATTTCCAGCCCGATTCGTGGACCACGCACGTGTCCGGGCATCCGCCGGGGGCGCTGCTGGTGTTCGTGCTGCTGGATCGGATCGGGATGGGCGGGGG
>NZ_BAAFGR010000286.1:0-6148 GCF_041154655.1 Nocardia sp. JMUB6875 | reverse complement strand
AGAGAGCCACACCAATACCGACGGTGGGCAGCCGCGAGAGGGGCACCCCACCGGGCACCTGGACCTGATCCTGGCCGGGATCCGATCCTGACACCAGTCTCTAACTAGCCGTGATGCGTGGGTCGGCCTGAATTTCTCGTACGACGCCTTCGACCTCCGCCTGCGCTTGCTCGCGGGCCTTGTTGATCAGATCGGCGATCAGCGAACCGAGTTGTGCACCTCGTGGAGCGACCGTGTCGTCAATGACGACGGCCCGGACATGGCCGTTGGCGTAAACATCGACATAGATGCCTTCGGACCGGAGAGATGAACGGCCATTGCTCAATGCGTCGGCTGCTCGGTCCATCTTCGTGGCCAACGATTCGACATATCCACGTGGATGCGATTGTGATGAACTCACCCGAACCCTCCTCGCGACAGTGTTCGTTACGAGTGTGCCTTGACCTGGTTGGCCGGCTGCGAAGGCCCGCAACAGCTCTCGCACAGCAGGCGGTGCTCGATCACGTGCCGCCGGTGGACAAAATCCCTAGCTGTTTGAGAGCGGTTGGGTATGGGTATGAGTGAACCTGGCGACG
The DNA here is from genome assembly GCF_041154655.1 of Nocardia sp. JMUB6875. NCBI lineage: Bacteria > Bacillati > Actinomycetota > Actinomycetes > Mycobacteriales > Nocardiaceae > Nocardia > Nocardia sp. JMUB6875. Next base: position 5,573 of record NZ_BAAFGR010000286.1, on the reverse strand, counting down.
TTCGCGCAGGTCACTCATCAAAAGCGCCCCCGGCAGGAATCGAACCTGCGACCTAGGGATTAGAAGGCCCTTGCTCTATCCAACTGAGCTACGGAGGCAGTGCGGGCATCGGCGGTGATGCGGGCACCAAACACCTTGACCCAAATCGATCTCGGTGTCCAGCGCGTTAAGTATAGCGAGCGTCCAGATCAGGGAAGGGTGGTCGTGTAGCAACTGTTCGGCGCGTCGGGCGGGGTTGGCGGACCGGAGGACCGGAAACCCTGGGGGAGTCCGGATGGGTGCTTCGAACTACGCTGGGCGCATGTCGTCAGCGCAGGACCCGCCCGCAGGAACGGACGTTTCGATCAGTCGGTCGGGGTCGGGGGTGACGTTCGCGGCGATGACGGCGCTGGGTGCGGCGGCTGCCGCGCTGGTGGCGGCGCTGGTCGTGGCGTTGTCGGCGTCGCAGGCGCTGACGCTGCTGGGGATTCCGGATCCGGGACCGTTGACCACCTACGGGTTGCCGGCGGTGCGGGCGGTCGCGGATTTCGCGGCGGCGCTGACCGTCGGGTCGCTGTTGTTCGCGGCGTTCTTCGTGCCGCCGCAGGGCAGCGGGGTGCTGGATGTCGGCGGGTATCGGGCGCTGCGGCGGGCCGGGAACGCGGCGCTGGTCTGGGCGGGCGCGGCGGCTTTGCTGGTGCCGCTGACGCTCTCGGACACCACCGGGCAACCGCTGCAGGATTCGCTGCGGCCCGAGCAGGTGTGGCGGGCCGCGGACAAGGTCGATGTGGCCGGGTCATGGCGGTTCACCGTGTTCATGGTGGTGGTGCTGGCCATCGGGTGCCGGGTGGCGCTGCGCTGGGGTTGGACGCCGGTGCTGCTGTGGCTGGCGGTGCTGTCGCTGTTCCCGGTCGCGCTGACCGGGCACTCCTCGTCGGGCGGTGCGCATGACCTGGCCACCAACAGCCTGATCCTGCACCTGGTTTCGGCCTGCTTCTGGGTGGGCGGGCTGTTCGCGGTGCTCGCGTACGCGCTGCGGGACGGCAAATACACCGCGCTGGCCGTGCGCCGGTTCTCGAAGGTGGCGACCGTCTCATTCGTGGTGATCGCCGCCAGCGGTGTGATCAACGCCTATGTGCGGGTCCAGTGGTCTGACCTGTTCGACACCACCTACGGCAAACTCGTGCTCGCCAAGGCCGGGGCGCTGATCATTCTCGGCCTCATCGGATTCATGCAGCGGCAGCGCGCGATTCCCGATCTCGAGAAGGATCCGCAGGATCGCGGCGCACTCATTCGGTTCGCGGGCGTCGAGGCGCTGGTCTTCGCCGCGACCGTCGGACTCGCGGTCGGCCTGGGCCGGACCCCGCCGCCGGATCTGCGCACCGTGCCCACCCCGACCGAGGTCGAGATCGGCTACAACCTGGCCGGTCCGCCGACCGTCGCGCGCTTGGCGTTCGACTGGCGCTTCGATCTGATCTTCGGCACGCTCGCCATCGTGCTGGCCGTGGTTTATCTGCGTGGTGTGTGGCGGCTGCGCAAGCGCGGCGACTCGTGGCCGGTGGGGCGGACCATTTCCTGGATGGCGGGCTGCGCGACGCTGCTGATCGCCACCAGCTCCGGTGTCGGGCGGTATGCCCCGGCCATGTTCAGCGTGCACATGGCGCAGCACATGCTGTTGTCGATGCTCGCGCCGATCCTGTTCGCGCTGGGCGGTCCGGTGTTGCTGGCGCTGCGGGCAATTCAACCGGCCGGTCGGGACGCACCGCCCGGACCGCGCGAATGGATCCTGGCGGCCGTGCACAACCCGGTGTCGCGCTTCATGACTCAGCCGGTGATCGCCGCGGTGTTCTTCGTGGCCGGTTTCTACGCGCTGTACCTGGGCGGCATCTTCGACAAGTTCGTCGGCACGCACGGCGCGCACATCTTCATGAATGTGCACTTCCTGGTCAGCGGCTACCTCTTCTACTGGGTCGTGATCGGCATCGACCCCAAGCCGCGCCCGGTGGAGCCGCTCACCAAGCTGGGCATGGTCTTCGGTTCGCTGCCCTTCCACGCCTTCTTCGGCATCGCCCTGATGAGCATGGATACCGTGCTGGGCGGTTGGTTCTACCGCAGTCTCGGCCTGTCCTGGAACCACGATCTGCTCGCCGATCAGCACACCGGCGGTAGCCTCGCGTGGGCGAGCGGTGAAATACCGCTCGTGGTGGTGATGCTCGCATTGCTCATTCAGTGGTCGCGCAGTGACACCCGCCTGGCCAATCGGCTCGATCGCAAGGCCGAGCGTGACGATGACGCGGACTTGACCGCGTACAACGCCATGTTCGCCGAACTCGCCCGGCGGGACGGAGAGGTACGCAAGTGAACGACGTCGCCATGGCGACCCGGAAAGTCAAGCGGCTCTACCGATCCGACGTGCGCCAGGCCCGCCGCCTGCTGCGCGGGCACACCCGCAAGACGCCCGTCTTCCACACCGACATCCTCGGCCCGCGCGGGCCGGTCCCGGTGACGCTGAAGCTCGAACACCTGCAGCACGGCGGGACGTTCAAGGTGCGCGGCTGCCTCAACGCGCTGCTGCAGGCGCGCGGCGACAAGACCGGCGTGGTGCTGGCCTCGGCCGGAAATGCCGGGATCGCGGCGGCGCTGGCCAGCGCGTTGCGCGGAATGTCGTGCACCGTGGTGGTTCCCGAATCGGCCTCGCACACCAAGGTGGCGGCCATGTGGTCGCACGGGGCCGAAGTGCTGTGGCACGGAACGACTTACGCCGAGGCGCACAAATACGCGTCGCAGCTGGCGGCGGAACGCGGGGCCATGCCGTTGCACGCTTACGACCTGCCCGAGATAGTGACCGGCGCCGGGGTCGTGGGGCTCGAGATCGAGGAGCAGGTGCGTGGGCGGCCGCCGGTGCTGGTCGCGGTCGGCGGCGGCGGGCTGGTCGCCGGGGTCGCGGTGGCGCTGGGGCTGCGCGGGCGCGTGATCGGCGTCGAGCCGCAGGGCGCGCCGACCTTGCACGCGGCGCTGGCGGCGGGGCATCCGGTGGATGTGGACGTTTCCAGCGTGGCCTCGGATGCCCTGGGCGCGAACCGGATCGGCGATATCGCCATGGAGGTGGCCAAGCGGTACGGGGTGCGGTCCATCCTGGTCAGCGATGACGCGATCGTGATGGCGCGGGAGTATCTGTGGCGCGAGTTCCGCATCGTGGTGGAGCCGGCCGGGGCGACGGCGGTGGCGGCGATCCAGAGCGGCGCGTACGTGCCCGCGGCGGGGGAGCGGCCGGTAATCGTGTTGTGCGGGGCCAATACCGACCTCGCGACGCTATAGCGCCGACCTCGCCACGCTGTAGCACGGGCTTCGCGCCGCCGTGGTTTTCCACAGGCCGCGTGTTGTCCACACTCGCCGAAAATCCGCTGTCCCCGCGCTTGCCTCCGAGCCAAGCTTGAACCTGTCCGAACGCACAGGCTCGAATCGGCAAGGGGGAGTGGAATGTACGAGGCGAATACCGCGGTGATCGGCCGGATCGTCACCCATCCGGTGACCCGGGTGCTGCAGAACGGCGAACACGTCCTGAGTTTCCGGCTGGCCAGCACCGCCCGCCGCTACGATCAGGGCGCCGGTGACTGGGTGGACGGTGGCACCCTCTATCTCACCGTAAGCTGTTGGCGACGGGGGATCATCGAAGGTGTCGAAGCATCGCTGCAGCGAGGTGATCCGATCATCGCGTACGGGCAGCTGCGCTCGAACGAGTACACCACCCGAGACGGCGCGGAGCGCACCGACCTCGAGATGCGGGCCCTGGCACTGGGTCCCGACCTGGGTCGTTGCACCGCCCCGGTGGCGCGCAAAACCTTCGCTCGATCCGACCGGACCGACCCCGTAGAACGGCTGCCCGCGGATGCGGACACTGCCGGAGAACCCGCTACTACACACAGTTAGGCTTGCCCATATGGCTGAGTTCATTTACCAGATGGTGAAGGTGCGAAAGGCGCATGGCGACAAGGTCGTGCTCGACAATGTGACCTTGAACTTCCTTCCCGGCGCGAAGATCGGTGTCGTCGGCCCGAACGGCGCGGGTAAGTCCAGTGTGCTGAAGATCATGGCGGGACTGGACCAGCCGAACAACGGTGATGCCTGGCTCGCGCCCGGTGCGACGGTCGGCATCCTGCAGCAGGAGCCGCCGCTGAACGAGGAGAAGACCGTTCGCGGCAACGTCGAGGAGGGCCTCGGCGAGATCAAGGTGAAGCTGGACCGCTTCAACGAGATCGCCGAGTTGATGGCCACCGACTACTCCGACGAGCTCATGGAAGAGATGGGCAAGCTCCAGGAGGACCTGGACCACGCCGACGCGTGGGACATCGACTCCCAGCTCGAGCAGGCCATGGACGCGCTGCGCTGCCCGCCGCCGGACGAGCCGGTCACCAACCTCTCCGGTGGTGAGCGCCGCCGCGTCGCGCTGTGCAAGCTGCTGCTGAGCAAGCCCGACCTGCTGCTGCTCGACGAGCCCACCAACCACCTCGACGCCGAGTCGGTGCTGTGGCTCGAGCAGTTCCTCGCCTCCTACCAGGGCGCCGTGCTCGCCGTCACCCACGACCGGTACTTCCTCGACAATGTCGCGCAGTGGATCCTCGAGCTCGACCGCGGCCGCACCTACCCCTACGAGGGCAACTACTCCACCTACCTGGAGAAGAAGGCCGAGCGCCTCGAGGTGCAGGGCAAGAAGGACCAGAAGCTGCAGAAGCGCCTGAAGGAGGAGCTGGCGTGGGTCCGCTCCGGCGCCAAGGCGCGGCAGGCCAAGAACAAGGCGCGTCTGGGCCGCTACGAGGAAATGGCCGCCGAGGCCGAGAAGATGCGCAAGTTGGACTTCGAGGAGATCCAGATCCCGGCGGGTCCGCGCCTGGGCAATGTGGTCGTCGAGGTCGAGCACCTGGACAAGGGCTTCGGCGACCGGCAGCTCATCAAGGATCTGTCGTTCACGCTGCCGCGCAACGGCATTGTCGGCGTCATCGGCCCGAACGGTGTCGGTAAGTCGACGCTGTTCAAGACCATCGTCGGTCTCGAGCAGGCGGACAGCGGCAATGTGCGCGTCGGTGACACGGTCAAGCTGAGCTACGTCGACCAGAACCGCGGCGGCATCGACCCGAACAAGACGGTGTGGCAGGTGGTTTCCGACGGGCTGGATCACATCCAGGTCGGCCAGGTGGAAATGCCTTCCCGCGCTTACGTTTCGGCGTTCGGCTTCAAGGGTCCGGATCAGCAGAAGCCGGCCGGTGTGCTCTCCGGTGGTGAGCGCAACCGCCTGAACCTGGCGCTGACCCTCAAGCAGGGCGGCAACCTGATCCTGCTCGATGAGCCCACCAACGACCTCGACGTCGAAACCCTGAGCTCGCTCGAGAACGCGCTCGAGAACTTCGCCGGCTGCTCGGTCGTGATCTCCCACGACCGCTGGTTCCTCGACCGCACCTGCACCCACATCCTGGCGTGGGAGGGCACCGACGACAACCCGGCCTCCTGGTTCTGGTTCGAAGGCAACTTCGAGGCCTACGAGGCCAACAAGATCGAGCGCCTCGGCCCCGAAGCCGCCCGCCCCCACCGCGTCACCC
>NZ_BAAFGR010000285.1:0-6314 GCF_041154655.1 Nocardia sp. JMUB6875 | reverse complement strand
TCTCGAACGTGGACGCCCCCTACATCACCATCAACATCTGCGTCCACATCCCAACCCCCGGCTCCGCCACCCTGAACTGGTGCTGGCCGTAACCGATCAGGCTGCTCCCGATCCGGCCACCCGAGCTCCCACGGCGCCCTATTCCACTCCCGCGTCGCGGCCACGGCCTCGGGAGAACCGCCACTTCGCCCGCTCCGCCAACGTCGTCGCGGTAAACGTCGACCCCGCCCCCAACACCACCGCGACAATCGTAAGCACCTGCTGCACAACCGGATTCACATGCTAATTCTGAGCCACACTGAGCGACTCGGCGACATTCACAGCAAGCCAACCAAGATCAGGGAGCTCCCATGGCGGGGAACCAGACAAATTCCCGCACGGACAGCTCCCTGATCTTGTTGTCGGCGTGGCGATGCCACCTCACGATGTGTGCCACCCTAGTTCGGGGAGCTCACCTGTCGAGTACCGCGCAAAGGTCTCCTCGGTGTCGACCGTGATGATGTCTGCGACCGCCACCAATTCGGCTGGTACACGGCCGCGGTCGAAGTGTTCGAGGCTCGGGGTGAAAACCGCCTCGGCGCCCACACGGGACACCGCGACCCTCACCCGGTGCAGCGGACGGTCGGTGTCCGGGCCGAGAACCAGGGTTTTGCACAGGTCGTAACCGAATCGTGCGGCGAGAGAACGAATTCGACTCTCATCCCACTGCTGGCGAGAACCGGAAACGTCTCGCCGGAGATATCCGATGGCCTTGGATCTTGTCATTCGATACCCCTTCCATGCTCTCGCCAATGAGCATGTCTCGCCAGGAGCCTGCGAAGTATCACGCCTTGTGGCACCGTTGACTGATGGACGACATGGGGGTCGGCGCGCGCATTTCTCGGGCGCGCAGATTCACCCGGCTCACTCAGAGGCAGTTGGCTGAGAAGTCGAATGTTTCGCTGTCCCTGCTCCGAAAGGTCGAGCAGGGCGACCGACCTGCGACACCCGCGCTCACCGCTGCGGTCGCGCGCGTCCTCGGTGTGAGTGTCGGCGACCTCAACGGGCAGCCGTACATGCCCGAATCCGACGATTCCGCAGCCCATGCCACGATTCCCGAGCTTCGCCGTGCGATCGTCGCCTACGACGACGAATCCGTCGCCGTGCTCGTCACATTCGCCGATCTCGAGAACGCACTCGACCGTGTTCGCGAGGGGATGCGGCGAGCCCGATACAGCGATATGACCGCCGAGCTCCCAGACGTCATCCGCGGCCTGCATCAGCTTGCCGATACCGAATCAGCAGGCCGCCACCTCGAAGAAATCCACTCCGCTCTCGCCTATGCCTACAGCAAGGCCATGCTGTTCGCGTACCAATACGGATACCTCGACCTCGCCGGACTGGCAGCGGAACGCTGCGGATGGGCAGCCGATCGCAGCGGTGATCCGATCTGGCCGATTGCCGCGGAGTACAACCGGGCGTTGATCCATCTCTACTCGGGCGCGTACGTAGGCGGTTTGAGGACGATCGACCGGGCTTACGCCGCTACCAAGTCGCTTCCGAAGACGCCGGATCTTATGGCTGTTCGGGGTGCGCTTCACCTGCGCGGGTCGATCCTGTCAGCGCGTTCCCTCGATCATGATGCCGCCGAATCGCATCTGCAGGAGGCGCGGACCATCGCCGAGACCGTCGGCAATAGCCGATATAACAACTACGGCACCGGGTTTCGACCCTCGAACGTCGATATCCATTCCATAGCAGTGCCCGTCGAGATGTCCGATGGGACAACCGCCCTGTCCCGCGCCGAACACATCCGGCTGGCGCCGTCGGTAGCGCCTTCACGCGCCGGCCACTACTACATCGACCTGTCGCGAGCATGGCTGCTGCACGGCAATAAGAATCGCTCCTTCCATGAGCTGGAAAAGGCGCGAGCGGTCGCCCCGGAGATGACCCGCAACCACCCTCAAGTTCACGAGACACTCCGCGCACTGGCCCGCACCGGTCGTGGCACCGACCAACTCGCCCGTTTCGCCAAGTGGGCCAATGTCAAGATCTGAGACACCATGGGCCTATGAACGATCAGGGGCAGCCAGTCCTGTATGCCATCGTCACCGGGGCGCCTGCGGCGCGGGAGGTCGGGACGCTCGTGGATTTGGCGCAGGCTGCCGGGTGGGTTGCATGTGTGGTGGCATCACCTAACGGTCTCCGATTCGTAGATGCGGAGGAGCTCCGGGCCAAGACGGGGTATCCGGTTCGGAGTCAGTACAAAGAACCCGGGGCACCGGATGCGCTTCCGCCCGCCGACGGGATGATCGTTGCCCCGATCACGTCGAATTCGTTGGCCAAGTGGGCTGTTGGCATATCGGATACGTTGCCGCTCGGGCTGCTGGTCGAGGCCGTGGGTCTGGGCCTGCCCGTGGTAGCCGTGCCGTTGGTCAATCGCGCCCTGCTGAGCTTCCCCCCGATCGGGCAGGCCATAGGGAAACTTTCGGAGTGGGGCGTCACCATGCTGACCGAGGACGTCCCCCACGAACCGCGAGAAGGCCGCGCATACGGCGAACAATTCCCCTGGTCAGAAGCCTGGCAGGCGCTACTCGACCACCCTCGGTTCACCAGCCGTTAGGATCGGTCGGCAACGAAATCTGAAGGTGGGGAGGGGGATCCAGATGATTCCTGTTAGCTGGTATCTGCTGTCTTTCGGTTTGGTCCTGGTGGGCGGAGCGGTCGGCGCCGTGACCCACAATGGCGCGGCCGGCGCAGTGGCAATTGGAGTGATCTTCGTGGTGCTGATGGGTAAGAAGTTCCGTGATGAGCACCGCAAGGCCATGGCCCGCGACGCCTCCCGCCATGGCGGGTCGACCAAGGCCGAAGGGCCCCGAGCCCATTGATCTGCTGCACTACGAAAGTGCTTGAGCTGGGGAATGTTCGCGGGTTCGGATCCAGCGGGTGGTGGAGGGGTGGGCGGCCATTATGACGACCGTCAGGTAGAAGGCGGCAACGCCCAGCATCCATATGAGCGAATCGAGGTCGCGGGCCGGGTACTCGCGCCAGACACTGATCGTTTCGAGGGACCGCGCGATCACACCGATGATCACGAGTACCCGGCCGACGGCCAGGCGGCGCAGGAGCAGGATGCCGCCCGGTACCAACAGCAGGGCCGCCAGCGGACGCCAGACCATCCACGACTCGGTGCCGACCATCTCGCGGATATCGGCGGAGAAGTGCCACCACGTCCAGTAACCCAGCAAGGTGCCGAGCGTGGCGAGCCCACCGAGCCCCAGCGCGAACAGGCCGGCGAGGACTCCGGAGGCGCTGGGCGGAGGCGGCGTGGGTGCCGGAAACGGGTTATGGGCCAGACGACCTTGCTGGTGGTACGGGTACGACATGGGGGTCTCCTGGCTGCTCGCTCGCGCGGAAAGTGCTGCGTCGCAAGCAATCCTCGAAACTGACCCTTAACCAATCCTTTTCGTTCGGATAAAGAGCTACTTCCCGGCTTCCGGCAAATAGAAAGAGCCCCTCACCTGTCGGAACAGGTGAGGGGCTCCTCAGCGGTGGCGGAGGGATTTGAACCCTCGGAGGGGGGTTACCCCTCACACGCTTTCGAGGCGTGCTCCTTAGGCCGCTCGGACACGCCACCGCAGGTGACTTTACCTGAGCACCCCGGTGATCCTGAAATCGGCTGGAGAAGGGGGTCAGGGGCGCTGGGATTTGAAGAAAACGTCCAGGAGGGCGGCGCATTCGGGTTCGAGGACGCCGGCCCGGACCTGGGGGCGGTGATTGAGACGTCGGTCACGGACCACGTCCCAGAGGGAGCCGACGGCACCGGTCTTGGGTTCCCAGGCGCCGAAGACGAGGCGGCCGACGCGGGAGAGGACGAGGGCGCCGGCGCACATGGTGCAGGGCTCGAGGGTGACGGCGAGGGTCGCGCCCTCGAGGCGCCAGCCGTCGCCCATCACCTGGGCGGCGGCGCGCAGGGCCAGGACCTCCGCGTGCGCGGTCGGATCGCCCAGGGCCTCACGGGCATTGGCGGCACGCGCCAGCTCGCGGCCCTCGGCGTCGAAGACGACCGCGCCGACGGGGACGTCGCGCGGGTCGGCGGCCCGCGCCGCGTCGATGGCCGCCCGCATCATCGCCTCGTCGCAGGCGTGGGAGGCGAGCGAGCCGATCAACGCGGCAGCTTGTCCAGGACCGCGGAGAACTCGTTGGCGAAGCCGAGCCGCTGGGCGATCATGCCGAGCTGCTCGTCCGGGTACAGGTCGGTCTCGGCGAGGATGACGGCCAGCACCGGTTCGGGCAGGCCGAGGTCGGCGAGCACGCCGAGGTCGCCCTCCTCCCAGGGCTCGATGTCGTCGAGTTCGTCCGGGTCGATGTCCGGAATCTCGATATTGAGTTCCTCGAGCACATCGGCCGCGATGTCGTAGTCGATGGCGGCCGTGGCGTCCGACAGCAGGATGCGGCTGCCGGTAGGGCCCGGGCGCAGGATGATGAAGAACTCGTCGTCGACGTCGAGCAGGCCGAAGGTCGCGCCGGAACTTCGCAGCGCGCGCAACTCGTGCTCCGCCGCGGACAGACTGGACAGTGCCGCCTCGCTCAGGGGCGTCACTTTCCAGTTGGCTTCCTCGCGGACAACCGCCACTGCGAACCCTTCCACGTCGTCGAAGTCGTCCGACGCCGCCCTGTTCGTGCTCGAGCGCTGTGCTGCCATGGCCGCAACGGTAGTCCGCTTCGGGGGAAATGTTGAAGTCGTATGCGAATCTGATCGCATGACGGGCTCTCCGAAACCAGCTGTGTGCGTCCTGGGTACCGGTTTGATCGGCGGATCGGTGCTGCGCGCCGCCGCCGCGGCGGGGTACGAGGCGTTCGGCTACAACCGGTCCGAGGTCGGCGCGAAGGCCGCCCGGATGGACGGATACGACGTGATCAGCGATGTCGAGGCGGTGCTCACCCGGGCCGCCGGGCGCGACGCGCTGATCGTGGTCGGCGTGCCCATGCCCGCCATCGACGCGGTGCTCTCGGATGTGAAGACCTTCGCCCCCGGATGCGTGCTCACCGACGTGGTGAGCGTGAAGGCCCCGGTCGCCGCGGCCGTGCAGCGCAACGAGCTGACCGCCCGCTACGTCGGCGGCCACCCGATGGCCGGGACCAGCGAATCCGGTTGGGCGGCATCGGCTCCCGACCTGTTCAAGGACGCGGCCTGGGCGGTCAGCGTGGATCCCGGCGTGCACGCCGACAACTTCCGGCGTGTCGCGCAGTTGGCGCTGGACTGCGGTGCGGTGGTGGTGCCCGTGCTGGCGGTGGAGCACGACCGCGCGGTCGCGCGCATCTCCCACCTACCCCATGTCCTGGCCGAGGCCCTCGCCATCGAGGGCTCCAACGGCGGCCCGCTGGCCCTCGGCCTGGCGGCCGGTTCCTTCCGCGACGGCACCCGGGTCGCGGCCACCGCCCCCGACCTGGTCCGGGCCATCTGCGAACCCAATGCGGCCGCGCTGCTGGACGTCCTGGACGACACCCTCGAGGTGCTCACCGAGGCCCGCGACAGCCTCCGCGCCAACGGCACCATCACCGCACTCGTAGAGGCCGGTCACGACGCCCGCACCGATTACGACGACAACACCCGCTGGACCATCACCGATGTCCGCCCCGGCGACCACAACTGGCTGACCAAGCTCATCGACGCGGGCCGCGCGGGCGGCGTCATCACGTCCCTGGACTGAGTCAGACGCGTTCGGCCAGGCCCGGGTAGTCGAGCAGGAACCCGTCCTCGTCGACCGTGACGGTGGCCGACGAGACGGGCGAGAGGACGTGGATGCCGTCCGGTCCGCTGCTGTAGGTGAGGGAGGCCTCCTGGACCAGCAGGTCCGGGAGGCGGACGTAGACGACCGGGACCTGGACGTCCTCGCTGGCATGTGCCAGCCCGTAGCGGCGGATCGGGAGGGTGTTGAAGAAGGGGCTCAGCACCACGTCGACGTCCAGCGCACCGCCGAAGGTGGAGCGCACGTGGGTGTTTCCGGCGTCGATGAGCCAGTAGTTCTCCTCGTCACGGGCGATGGAGGCGTGCCGTTCGCCGGTGGCGAGGGTGCTGCGCAGGGACAGGCGCTTGGTGACCCCCGCCTCGTCGGTGACCAGGTCGTAGGAGGCGCTGAAGGCGGGATGATCCTCGCAGTCACCGGCGATGATGCGGCCCGCGGCACGGATTCGATTGCCGCTCAGCACCACCCGCACCGACTCCATCCGCGACGCGTTGTGCGCCCGCCAGGTGAGTATGGCCGGCCACCGCGGCGCCCCCGGCTTGGCGTCCTCACTCCCGTTATCCGTCACCCCTATCACCGTAGTTC
>NZ_BAAFGR010000284.1:0-6328 GCF_041154655.1 Nocardia sp. JMUB6875 | reverse complement strand
GATACTCGGGGCATGAGGTTTCGATGAGTTCCCTGCACGCGTCCACCCCGGAAGCTGTTCTCTCCCTGCTGGCCACCGCGCTGGCCGAAGGCCGCCCCGACGACGCGGCATCGCTCTATGAGCCCGACGCCGTCTTCTTCTACTCCCCGACCACCGCCCCGGCGACCGGCCCCGACGAAATCCGTTCCGCGCTCGCCGATCTCGCCTCGATCCACCCGGTCCTGCGCAACAACATCCCGCGCACCGTCATCGCCGGCGACATCGCCACGGTCGTGAACGCCTGGCACATCGACGGCACCCGCCCCGACGGCCGGCCCATCGCCATGTCCGCCACCAGCACCGACGTCCTCCGCCACCGCCCGGACGACTCCTGGGGCGTCCGCCCCGCCCGCTGAGATCCCCTGATCGCTGAGTGGCACACCAGCGCGGCCGAATCCGACAAATCGCCTCCATGATGTGCCACTCGGCGAATCTCCATCCGCCGACTCCCGACCCACTCAAGGGGGCGGGGAAATGGCCGCGCCCACTGTGGGTTTCACAGCGGGCGCGGAGGGTGTTCTTATGGGTGCGGGGTCAGCCGCGGCGCATGGGGATGTGGGGGATGCCGTCTTCGATGTACTCTTCGCCGTCGACCTTGAAGCCGTGCTTGGTGTACATGTCGACCAGGTAGGTCTGGGCGTTGAGGCGGACGGTGGCGGAGCCCGCTTCGGCCAGGGCGGCCTGGAGCAGGCGGGTGGTGTAGCCGTGGCCGCGGGCCTCGGGGGTGGTGCAGAGGCGGCCGATGCGGAAGGACTTCACGCCGTCTTCGTGTTCTTCCATGAGGCGCAGGGTGCAGATGACCTCACCCTCGTCATCGAGCCAGAAGTGGCGCGTTTCCGGCAGCAGGTCGAACCCGTCCAGTTCCGGGTAGGCGCACTTCTGCTCGACGACGAAAACCTCTACGCGAAGTTTCAACAGCTTGTACAGCGTCGCGGTGTCCAGGTCTTGGGACCACGACCGTTTGAGAGCAACCGTTGACATCATCGCGTCTTGCTATCACATCTAGGCGTGCGAGGCCATACCGGCGTGCTTCGGCGTGTTGTCGGAGTCCAGCTGCAGGGCCTTGCTCGACCAGTCCCACACCTCGCGGAACAGGGCCTGGTTCTCGGAGAGCTTGACGCCCAGCGACGGCACCATTTCCTTGAGTTTCGGCTCCCACGTGGAGAATTCGCGCGGGAAGCACTTCTTCATCACGTCGAGCATGGCGCTCACACAGGTGGACGCGCCCGGCGAGGCGCCCAGCAGACCGGCGATGGTGCCGTCCTCGGCCGCGACGACCGCGGTGCCGAGCTCGAGCACGCCGCCCGCGCCCTTGCGGCGGATCACCTGCACGCGCTGACCGGCGATGATCAGCTCCCAGTCCGAGCCGTCGGCGCGCGGGATGAACTCCTCCATCGCGCCCACCCGACCGGCCTGCGACTTGAGCAGCTCGCCGACCAGGTAGTTGACCAGGCCCATCTCGGTGACGCCCACGCCCAGCATGGAGAACAGGTTGTTCGGCTTCACCGACTTGATCAGGTCGGTCATCTTGCCGTCCTTGAGGAACTTCGGCGTCCAGCCGGCGTAGGGGCCGAACAGCAGGCCCTTCTCACCGTTGATGACGCGAGTGTCCAAGTGCGGCACCGACATCGGCGGCGCGCCGACCGACGCCTGGCCGTACACCTTGGCCTCGTGCTGGGCCACCAGGCTCGGGTTGGTGGCGCGCAGGAACAGGCCCGACACCGGGAAGCCGCCGAAACCGGAGATCTCCTTGATGCCCGACTTCTGCAGCAGCGGCAGCGCACCGCCGCCCGCGCCGACGAACACGAACTTGGCGTTGATCACCCGCACCTTGCGGCTGCGCAGGTTGCGCACCTTGACCAGCCAAGAGCCGTCGGACTGCTTGGTCAGGTTGAGCACCTCGTGGCCGAAGGCGATATCCGCGCCGGACGCGCCCAGGTAGGCCAGCAGTTCCTTGGTGAGCTCGCCGAAGTCGATATCGGTGCCGTGCGAGGACCAGTTCAGGGCGATCGGATCGGAGAAGTCGCGGCCCTTGGCCATCAGCGGTAGTCGCCGGCTGAATTCGGCTGCGTCGTCGATGAATTCCATGCCCTCGAACAGCGGATGCCGCGCCAGCGCCTCGTAGCGCTTGCGCAGGTATTCGACGCCGTCCGCACCGTGGGTGAAGCTCACGTGCGGGATGGGGTTGATGAAGTTCGACGGGTTGGCCAGCACGCCGTTCTCGACCGCGTAGGACCAGAACTGCCGCGAGACCTGGAAGCGCTCGTTGATGTCGATGGCCTTGGCGATCTCCACCGAGCCGTCGGCGTTGCGCGGGGTGTAGTTCAGCTCGCACAGGGCCGAGTGGCCGGTGCCGGCGTTGTTCCAGGGATCGCTGCTCTCCCCGGCCGCCTCGTCCAGTCGCTCGAAGATATTGATCGACCAATCCGGCTGCACCTGACGGAGCAAGGCGCCGAGGGTGGCACTCATGATGCCGGCACCGATGAGTACTACATCGGTCTTTTCAATCGTGGCAGCGTTCGACACGGCGTTCGTCGACTTCCTTGTCCTTTGTGGGTCACCAGGTGGAGGTTAGGTTACCCGTCGTTCACTTGAGCTCAATTCTGCCCCTGACCATTCCCGAATCCCGCGCCGAAATCCCTGAATGTGAGAGATCCCTCCCAAATGGACAGCGTTGTGCCACGGTCTATCTTGGCCTTGTGACCTCCGATACGTCATCCACCACTTCGTCGACCACCACCTGGCAGCCCGACGTGCTGGGCGACGACTACCAACAGCTCACGATTCCGATGGGACCGGACCCGGACGGCGAGGGCGATGTGGTCGCCACGCTGGTCCGATACACCCCGGCCAAGGCCCCGGTCGCGACCAAGGCCGTGCTCTACGTGCACGGTTTCACCGACTACTTCTTCCAGGAGCATCTGGCCCAGCACATGGCCGCGCGGGGCTACGCCTTCTATGCGCTGGACCTGCGCAAATGCGGGCGTTCGCAGCGGGCCGGGCAGACGCCGCACTATGTGAGCAGCCTGGAGCTGTACGACGTGGAGCTGAACCGGTCGCTGAAGACCATCCGCGAGGAGACCGGTCTGGATGTGCTGGTGATGGCGCATTCGACCGGCGGCCTGGTGACCTCGCTGTGGCTGAACCGGCTGCAGGAAGCCAACGGCGCACGCGCGCAGGGCATTACGGGCCTGGTGCTCAACAGCCCCTGGTTCGACCTGCAGGGGCCGGGCTACTACCGCTCGATCGGCACGCCACTGCTGGAGGGACTCGGCCGACTGCGCGGATTCGCGAAGATTCCGCTGGGCGTCTCCACCGCCTACGGCGACAGCCTGCACAAGAGCGTCTCCGGTGAATGGGACTACAACCTGGACTGGAAACCGTTGAGCGGCTACACCGTTCACGCGGGCTGGTTGCGGGCCATCCGGCGCGGGCAGTTCCGGCTGCACAAGGGCCTCGATATCGGGGTCCCGGCGCTGATCCTGCGGTCCAAGATGACCAAGTTCATGCGCAGTTACGGGCCCGCCGCCGATCTGGCGGACCTGGTGCTCGACGTCAAGCAGATCCAGCGCTGGTCGGGCTGCCTGGGCGACCGCACCAATATCGTGCCGATCGAAGGCGCGCGGCACGACGTGTTCCTGTCCGCGGAAACGCCGCGCGCGCAGGCCTTCGGTGAACTGGATTCGTGGCTGGAGTGGCTGGCGAAGGCGCCGGAATCCGGCGCCGCCTGATCACCAGAAGCTGGTGCGCAGCACCACTTCGGTGGCCAGTTCGTGGCCCGCTTCGGCGGCCACATCCGTGACATCCATGGGGACCAGCCGGAATTCGCCGTAGACGAACCGGCTGGAACCCTCGGCCACCGGGCGCGGCAGGCGCTTGGTGGCCAGCAGGGTGGTGGGGATCTCCACCGGCGGGCAGGAGGCGTCGCGCACGGTGCCGTCGGCGCCGGGCGCGGCCGGATGCCCGCCGCCCGCCACGATCAGGCTCATGAAGCGGCCGAAGCCGCGCGCGGCCAGTTGCCACGCCAGATCCGCGCCCGCGCCGCTGCCGACCAGGTTGGCCCACGGGACCTTGAGCTGGTCGAGGATGGCGAACACCGTGGTGGCGTCGAGACCGTCGATCGATTCGATCGCGATGGTGTGCAGGTCCGAAGTCTGCAGCCGGGCGCAGACCTGGTCGTAAACGTCGGCCGGATCGCCCGCATCGGGGAGCAGCAGGACGTGGTGCCGTGTTTCGGGTCCGCCGATTCGCACCGCCCACTCGCGGTCACCGACCGTGATCCGCCGAGATTCCATGGTCGATAACGCTACAGGAGCGCCGGAGGGGTCGAACGCGAGTCAGGCGGATTGCTGTGACGCCGGTCACTTGTGGACGGTCAGAATTGGGAGATCTGACAGTGGACCTGCGGTGATGAGGCGCTCGATGGCGTCCGGATCGAGGTGCTTCTCGAGCAGATCGGCGAGCAGATCCAGCTGTGCGGTGCGCACCTCGTCGACTGAAACATCCTCGGCGACAACGAAGCCCGCGCGGCCCGCACCAGCGGCCACCTGACGCAGCCAGGCGCGGCGAAACTCGTCCGATTCCAAGGCTCCATGCAGATGCGTGCCCCAGATCGATTCGCGCACACTGCCTTCGGGGTGGCCGTCCAGTTCGAACCAGGGGCGGTCGCCGGAGTGGGTGACGCGGCCGTGGTGGATCTCATAGCCGTGCACGGGGAGATGGTTATTACTCCCGAGCCCGGCATGATCCTGGACACGGCCGGTGGAGCGGCGCAACACCTTCGGATCGGCGAATTCGATCTCCAGGTCGAGCAGGCCCAGGCCGGGGACGGTGCCCGCACCCGATTCCACCGGGTCGACGATGGTGCGGGACAGCATCTGGTAGCCGCCGCAGATGCCGAGAATGGGTCCCCCCGCGGCCGCCCGCGCGGTGAGGGCGTCGGCGATCCCGGTGCGGCGCAACCACTCCAGATCGCTGACGGTGGATTTGCTGCCCGGCACCACGACCAGGTCGGCTCCCGCCATGCGGGACGGGTCGCTCACCCAGCGGACCGAAACCCCGGGTTCGCAGGCCAGCGCCTCGACATCGGTGGAATTGGAGATACGCGGCAGCCGGACGGCGGCGACGGTCAGCCACTCCGTGCCCAGCGGCGGCCGGGGCCGCCCGACCGGGGCGTCGGCGACGGTGCCGAGCGAGTCCTCCGCGTCGATCCAGAGGTCCTCCGCGAACGGGATTACACCCAGCGTGGGCCGCCCGGTGAGCGCCTCGAGCTGATCCAGCCCGGGTTTCAGCAGATCCACGTCGCCGCGGAACTTGTTGATGATGAACCCGGAAATCAACTGCTGGTCTTCGGGTTCCAGAATCGCGACGGTCCCGAACAGATGCGCCAGCACTCCCCCGCGATCGATGTCGCCGACGAGCACGACCGGAAGCTCCGCGGCCCGCGCCAATCCCATATTCGCGAGATCGGTTGCCCGCAAATTGATCTCGGCGGGCGATCCCGCGCCCTCACAGATCACGACATCGAATTCGGCACGCAGCGAAGCCAATTCCTCCGCGACGATCGCCCGCAATTCCCGCCGATGCCGGAAATAATCCTTGGCCCCCACGGTGTCGATGGCCTTGCCCCGCACCACGAGCTGCGACCGCCGATCACTCCCCGGCTTCAACAACACCGGATTGAACCGCACGCTCGGCTCGAGCCCACAAGCCCGAGCCTGCAACGCCTGTGCCCGCCCGATCTCCCCGCCGTCGAGCGTGACCACCGAATTGTTGGACATGTTCTGCGCCTTGAACGGCGCGACGCGCACCCCGCGCCGCGCCAGCATCCGGCAAAGTCCCGCCACGACAACGCTCTTCCCCGCATCGGAGGTCGTCCCCGCGACCAGCAGAGCGCCCTTCACCCCTGTCGCCGATCGGAGTCGATCACGCCTGCCGTCCCGGCGACGATCAGCCCTGTCATCCCGGCGCGGTCTTGGCCGGGATCCATAGCGGCCGTGTGGATTCCAGCCAAATGCACGCCGGAATGACGGGGAGAACCCGCGGCGGGGGATCTGCTCACCGCGTGCTGTACTCCGCTCGCGGGCGGTAGACGTAGTATTCGCGGCCGCTGCTGGTGTAGGCGTCGCGGTTCACGTACTCGTCGCGGCTGTCGGCGGCGGCGTCGTCGGTTTCGGCGTCGTCCACCGGGCGGCCCGCGGAGAGTTCGACGTGGCGGCGCGTGGTGGCGCGCATGACGTCCAGGCCCGCGTCGCGGGGGTTCGGGGGGAGGAATCGGGAGGGCTTGCGG
>NZ_BAAFGR010000283.1:0-6518 GCF_041154655.1 Nocardia sp. JMUB6875 | reverse complement strand
CTCACCGCACAGGCCGGGCACACCGAGATCCGGCCCGGAACCTCCACGCCCACCTGGGGATTCAACGAATCGATCCTCGGACCCACCCTGCGGGCGCGGCGCGGGGAGACCGTGTCGGTGACCGTCACCAACACCCTGCCCGAGGCGACCAGCGTGCACTGGCACGGCATGCACGTGCCCGCCGCCTGCGACGGCGGCCCCCACCAGATGCTCGCCCCCGCCGACACCTGGACCCCGCAATGGCGCATCGACCAGCCCGCCGCCACCCTCTGGTATCACCCGCACCCGCACGGAGCCACCGAAAAACACGTCTACCGCGGCCTTTCGGGCCTGTTCTACCTCGACGACGATCTCAGCGACCGCCTCGACCTGCCCCGCCGCTACGGCCTCGACGACATCCCGCTCGTCATCCAGGACCGCCGCTTCACCCCCGACGGACAACTCGACGAAAAACCTTCCAGCAGTTACGGACTGCTCGGCGACACCCTGATCGTCAACGGCGCCACCGCCGCCCACCACGACCTGCCCGCCACCCGCGCCCGCCTGCGCCTGCTCAACGGCTCCTCCAGCCGTGTCCTGAACCTCGGCTTCGGCGACGACCGCAGCTTCGCGCTCATCGCCACCGACGGCGGCCTGCTCACCGCACCCGTCGCGATGACCCGCCTGCAACTGAGCCCCGGCGAACGCGCCGAAATCCTCGTCGACCTCACCCCGGCATCCACCGCGACCCTGCGGGCGCTACCGGTCACCACCCGCACCGGCATCGACCGACCCGAACGCTTCGGCTTCGACGACACCTTCGACGTGCTCACCCTGCGCGCCACCACGAACGCCGACACCGCACCCGCGCTGCCCGCCGCCCTCGCCACCATCGCCGCGTTGGCCCCCGACCTCCCGGTCACCCGCTCCTTCGACCTCAAATGGTTCATGATCAACGGCGCGAAGATGGACATGAACCGCATCGACCTGACCGTCCCCACCGGCGCCACCGAAATCTGGTCGGTCCGCAACCTCGAGAACTGGCCCCACAACTTCCACATCCACGACGTCCAATTCCAGCTCCGCGCCATCGACGCCGCCCCACCCCCGCCGCACCTGGCCGGATGGAAGGACACCGTCTACACCGAACCCGGCCGCACCTACGAACTCGCCCTGCGATTCACCGGACCCGCCGACCCCGCGTTCCCGTACATGTACCACTGCCACCTGCTCCACCACGAAGACGCGGGCATGATGGGTCAATTCCTCATCCTCGACCCCGGCCAGGCACCCACCTTCACCCCCGCACCCATGGCCGAGCACACGATGCCCAGGGGGCAGGATCCGATGCCCATGGGCGGCATGGGTTCCGGAGCACACGGCGGGCACTGATCAGCGGTCGGCGTCGGCGGCGCGCAGGTGCGGAAGCAGCAACGCCGCCACCGCATCCGGGCGTTCGGCCTGCAGGAAATGCCCGCACCCGGGTAGCTGCGCGTGCTGCACCTTCGCATGCTGCGCCAGCACCCGCTGCAGATCCGGGGACATGCAGCCGTCACGCAACCCGGCCAGCGCCAACGTCGGCAGCGGGGCGGGTGCGGCCATCAACAGGTCGCTGAACTCGCGGGTCGCCTTGTGCGCCACCGTGAACAGCGACCGGTAATACCGCGTCGCCGCCCACGCCATCGTCGCATCGGTGAACACCGCCGCCGTGGGCGCGAACTCGGCCTGGCTGAACGCCCACCCCGGCGACCACCGCCGCCACAACGCCCGCACGAACGCCGCATCACGGCGCACCAGCAGCCGCGGCGAGAACCCCGACTGCATCACCGGGATATACGACGAGAGCAGCAGCTGGCGAGGCAGATACCGCCACATACCCGCCGCGACCCCACCACCGAACGGTGGAATCGCCAACAGCGTCATTGATCGCCACCGCCCGGGTTCCTGCTTGGCCAGGATCATCGCCACGAACGCACCCCAGTCATGCCCCACCAGATGCGCTGGTGGCGCACCGAGTTCGGTATGCCAGGCGGCGATATCGGCACTGACCGCCATCAGGTCATAGCGGGCCGACCGTGACGCCGAGGCCGGGGTGTAGCCGCGCAGCCAGGGCGCCAGCACCTGATAGCCCGACTCGACCAGAGCCGGGATCAGCCCGTCCCAGGTGTGCGGGGTATCCGGGAAACCGTGCAGCAGCATCACCAGCGGGCCATCCGACGGCCCGAAGCGGCGCGCCGACAAGGTGAGCCCGTCCCGCACCAGGGTGAGGGTGGACTCGGTGAGATCCGATGTCATGACCGTTCTTTCGTGCTCGCGTTTTTCGTGCTCGAGGCTCAGCGGCCCTGCCACACCGGTGGTCGTTTCTCCACGAACGCCCGCATCCCTTCCCCGGCGTCCTGCGAGGACAATGCCGCGGCCGCGACCTGGCCCTGTTTGCCGAACGCCTCGGCCACCGACCAATCCGGGGACTGCTCGATGATCTGCTTGCTGGCATCGATACTCAGTGGCGCGTTCACCGCGATCCGCTCGGCCAGCACCAGCGCGGCCTCGAGGGCCTTGCCCGGCTCGGCGACCTGATTGATCAACCCGACCTCGGCGGCGCGGGCCGCGGTGATCGGATCACCGGTCAACGCCAACTCCATGGCGAGGGCCCGCGGTAGTCGCTGCGACAGGCGCAGCACACCACCACCGACGGCCACCAGGCCGCGTTTGACCTCCGGAATCCCGAACATCGAATCCGAGGCGGCCACGATCAGATCCGCTGCCAACGCCAGCTCGCACCCGCCCGCCAGCGCCGGACCCTCCACCGCCGCGATCAACGGTTTGCGCGGCGGCACCGACACGATCCCGAGAATGCCGCGCTTCTCGGTCACCGGCACCTCACCGCGCGCGGCGGCCTTGAGATCCATTCCGGCACTGAAATATCCACCCGCCCCGGTCAGGATCGCGATCCGCGCATTGGGATCGGCCTCGTAGGCGTCGATCGCACGCTCGAGTCCCAACGCGGTCGCCAGGTTGATCGCATTGCGTGCCTGCGGCCGATTGATCGTGATGATCATGATGTGGCCGCGGCGCTCGATCAGCACCGGCGCGGGCGGCGGTGGCGGCAACGGTACCCGGCCGATCCCGGTCGTGCTCAACGGTTCCCGCGCCGATTCGGCGCCGTGTGGTGTGGTGGGGGTGATCGTGTCGCCGTCGACGGTCACCGGCAGCCCCAGCCAGTCATCCTTGTCGAGAGCGGCCAGCAGGGCAGGATCGGTGGCGCGCACCAGGACTCGCTCACCCTCGGGGGTCAGCACACTCACGATCGCCGCCTCCGGGGCGCCTTCACGGCCGTAGGGCAGGGTATAGGCCTCCACCACCGCCGCACCGGTGTAGGAGCTGCGGGCCGGGCGGGCCGGGGGATGCTCGATGACCGGGGTCAGATGCTGGTAGCCGCGCCGCGGCGGAGTCGCGGAGTAGACGCCCAACGCGTGTTTGGTCAGGTACCAGCCCAACGACGTTGCCAGACCGAAGGATTCGGGTTCGGCACGCAACCGGCCCACCAAGCTCGCCACCGCATGACCGCCGTAGTTGTTGCCCGGCCCGCCACCGAAGGTCAGGCCCCCGGTCACCGACAGCGGCCGCTTCGGATCATCGACCGCCAGCCCCAGCTCGCGCGCCGCGATCTGCACCGCGACCGGGAAACACGCATACAGATCCACATGCGCCAGATCCTCGACCCCGATACCGGCATGCTCGAGCACCGCCGCGCCCAGGGCCGCGATCGCCGGGGACGCGGCCAGCTCGGCGCGTTCGCTGACGAACCATTCATCGGTGCCCGAGGCGCCCGCGTGCAGGAACACCCACTTGTCCTGCGGCACACCGGCCGCCTCCGCGGCCGCCGCACTGGCCACGATGATCCCCGAGGCCATGTCCACGGTCAGGTTCGCGCATTCGAGCTTGGTGTAGGGCGTCGAAACCATCCGGTTGGCGTCGGTCACCGCCGCGATCTGCGCCGCCGAGAACTCCTGCGGCTGCCACGCATGCGGATTACCCGCCGCCACCGCCGAGAGCCGCGACCACAACTCGGCCACCGCCGCCGCATGCTCGGCGGGCGTACGACCCAGCCGGTGCCGGTTGGCCGACTCGAGCAGCGCGTACATGTTGATCGGGGCCTGCAGCCCGGCCGCGGACTCCGCCGCATTGTTGGCAGGCTTGTCGATACCGACCGTCCGCGTCGGCGACACGCTCGAATCCTGTACCGGCCAATCCAATTCGATCCCCGCACGCTGGGCGGCCGCCTGCGTCGCACCGGCCTCGGCGCCGGTCACCAACACCAGGTCGTACTCGCCGGCCGCGATCGCGGCGGCCGCCTCGTTGAGCACCAGCTGCCCGCCGTCCCCGCCGAACGGGCTCGACTGCACCGTGTCCACCGCACCGGCCCCCACCGCCGCGGCCACCAGCGCACCCAGATCCCGGTACTGCCACGACGTCGGCGCCACCGCGAACACCGCATCGGCCCGCTTCAACAACCGCTCCCCGGCACCGGTATCGGCGGCCGCGGCCCGCAACGCCCGCACCGCCAACGCCGACGGATCGGCATACGACGCCCCCGGCGTGCGCTCCACGACCTGCCCGACCCCGATCAGCACCGGCGTCGTCGGCGCCAACACCACCCCCGACGCCCGATGCCGCACCGCCTTCGGCGCCGGCTTGGCACCGCCGGTGCGGGTCGCGGCCAGCGCGGCGGGCACCCGCGCCAGCGAATCCCGCAGCGAATCACCCAGCGCCCGCGCCACCGTCGCCCCCAACGGTCCCTCGATCGGCTGCCCCGACAACCCGGCATCGACATACACCATCGACCCGGACCCGTTGGGCGCCACCGTGATCCACAACCCCAACGCCAGCCCCTGCGGCCCGGCACCGCGCAACCCCAGCCCGTGATCACCGATCTCGGTGACCGTCCACGCCACATCCGCCGGAATTCCCATGAACTTCACGACCTGCGTGTACTCCACCCCCAACGCGGCCGTCCCCGGCGCGTCCCCGCGCCAGCCCGCATGGAACACCACCCACTCCGGCAGCCGCCCCAACTGCACCAGATACGCCAGCGTCGCCGCCGCACCGGTCTCGAGCTCGAGCTGCGCGTGCGCGGTGCGCGGGTAGGCGGCCAGGCCCGCCGGAACCGCGTGCTCGACCGGGGCCGCCTCGGATTCGCCACCGAGCCCGGTGAATCCGGCGATCAGCTCCCGCACGATCCGCGGATCCCGGCGCACACTGTCGAGCAGCTGCCCACCGGCGCGCACCTGTTTACGCACCGACGCGCCCCGCTCGCGCCCCTGCTCCATCACCGCACGCAAACGCTCGAAACCCGGCACATCCACGGCCCACCTCCTCATCGAGGGTCACACCATCGCGCCCTCACGGTATCGGCCGCCCACCGCGCACGGGAAGCCGAATCGGCGTAATCGCGCGACTTCGCGCCACCCGCAACCGAATCCGAGCACACCCCTACCCCCGGAGCGATGCGTAAGCGTAGACTTACGGTTCGTGGGTACTTACCAAAGCGCCGCGCTCGACGCCCTCGGCGACCCGACCCGGCGAGCCATCTTCGAACGCCTCGGCCAAAGCCCCTGCGCGGTCGGCGAACTCGCCAACGAGCTCCCGGTGTCGCGGCCCGCGGTCTCCCAGCACCTCAAGGTGCTCAAGGCCGCCGGCCTGGTCCGCGACGAAGCGGTCGGCACCCGGCGCGTCTACCGCCTCGACCCCGGCGGCATCGACGCGCTGCGCGCCTACTTCACCCACTTCTGGTCGACGGCGCTGTCGGCCTTTCGCGACGAACTGAACACACCCGATCCCGGCGAACCCCAGGAGCAGTCATGACCCAGCAGATCGATTCCCACGCCGTCACCGTGCAACTCACCGTCGAGGCCCCCATCGACAAGGCCTACCGCGTCTTCACCACCGGCATGGACTCCTGGTGGCCGCGCGAACACCACATCGGCGCCGGAACCCTCGCGCAAGCCGTCGTCGAACCCCACGTCGGCGGCCGCCTCTACGGCCGCGAGACCGACGGCACCGAATGCGCGTGGGGCCGGGTGCTGGTGTGGAATCCGCCCACCCACTTCGCCTTCTCCTGGGACATCGACCTGTCCTGGAAACCCGAATCCGATCCCGCCCGCACCAGCCGCGTCGATGTCACCTTCACCGCCCTCGACGAGCACCACACCCAGGTCACCCTGGTGCACTCCGGATTCGAGAACCACGGCCCCGGCTGGGAAGCCATGCGCGAAGCCGTCGGCTCGCCCGGCGGCTGGCCCGCCCTACGCGACAGTTACGGAAAAGCCGTCGCCGCCTGAACGCTCACAGCGTGCGCGTGAACCACACCTGATCCAGCATCCAGATCCCGTCGACCTCCACCACCTCCGGATACCCGGCCGCCGCGGTGAACACCTCCGGCACGATCCGGCTCATCCGGAACCCGCAGCGCTGATAGAAGCGCAGATTCCCCACATCCGCGGTGGCGGTGGCCACCTCGATGCGGGCCACCCCCGCCG
>NZ_BAAFGR010000282.1:0-6538 GCF_041154655.1 Nocardia sp. JMUB6875 | reverse complement strand
TCCGAACCCCACCCACCCCGGTAGGCAACCACATCCTCGTCAACGCCCTGCACTGGATCCGCGCCGAGTAATCCCCGCTCCCCCGATTCCCCTTCTCGACGGCACCTGTTCGCCACACCCTGTCTTCTTTACCGATTACTGACGCACCTACCCTGGACCGACAAGGCTGGAAGACAACACCCTGGCCCTGTCGCTGTTCACCATGATCGTGAACCCCGGCGCCGACCTCCACGAGCTGCCGGACCATCGCCGCCACCAAGCCGCCCGGCCCGCCTTCTGCGAGGTTCCGGTCACCAATGACATGCTGAAAACCATCGCGGACCTGCCCGGTTCGATCGGATACAGCGAATACTCCGACACCGCCAAGGCTTCCGGGGTGCAGACCGTGACCATCGAGGGCCGCAAGGCCGCCCGCGAGCAGGTGCTCGACCACACCTACCCGTTCTGGAGCGTCACCGGCAAGGACGTGTTGCGCTCGTACGGCAACACGCCCTGCCGGGAACTGCCCAACCCTACGGCCTGCACGCCGTGAGGATCAGCCCTTGAACGGGTACTTGCTGTCCAGGTCGTAGTTCAGCTCGACCACGTTGACCGTGCGCTCACCCATGAAGCCGAGGGTTCGGCCGCTGGTGTGGGCGTCGACGACGGCCTTGATCTGGTCGGCGGAGACGTTGCGCGCCTTGGCGACCCGCGCCACCTGGATGGCCGCGTACTCCGGGGAGATCTGCGGGTCCAGACCGGACGCCGAGGCGGTCACGGCATCGGCGGGCACTGGGGTGTCCGAGGACGCGTCGCCGCGAATCGGAACGATCTGCCCGGCGGAGTAATCCTCACCGCGCGTCGCGCACTCCACCGTGACGCCCTCGTAGGCCTGCTGGAACGGCTTGGTCGGGTGTTGCGGGTCGGCCGAGCACACCTCGTTCACGCTGACCACCCGGGACGGATGGGTGACCATGCCGTGCGAGTCACGGTCGCCCATGACCGACAGCACCGCGCCCACGCCCCCGGGGGTGCAGAACGGGCGGCCGCCGTCCACGCCCTCGCGCTGCCCGACGTCGCTGCTGCGCTTGCAGACCGTGCTGAGCAGGCTCGGCTTGTCCTTGCTCGGATCGCTCGGATCCAGCGTGTCCACAATGGATTCCGGCCCCATATTGCCGAACGAGGTACTGGTCGGGTCGTAGCCGCCGGGCACGCTGCCGTCGGCGGGCGCGGAGTTGGACGGGCGCGTCTGGAAGTACTGCACCAGCGCATCGCCCTTGTCGTCCACGAACGCCTGACCGATCAGGCTGGACCCGACGACCTTGCCGTCCTGCTTGATGAGCGACCCGTCCGCCTTGTCCTTGAGCCCCGGCAACTGCGAGACCCCGAGAACCGCTGCGGGATAGATGATTCCGGTGATCGCCGTGAGCACCAGCAGCGCTCGCAGCGCCGCGATGTGCTGGCGAATCCAGGCTGACATACGCATTAGGACATCCCAGGGAGGAATTGGATGAGAAGGTCGATGAGCTTGATCCCGATGAACGGCGCGACAATGCCGCCGAGGCCGTAGATATACAGGTTGCGGCTCAACAGTTTCGACGCGCTGGACGGCCGGTAGTTCACGCCGCGCAGCGACAGCGGGATCAGCGCCACGATGACCAGGGCGTTGAAGATGACCGCCGACAGGATCGCCGACTGCGGCGAATGCAGCCGCATGATGTTCAGCAGATCCAGGCCCGGGAAGATCGACACGAACAACGCGGGAATGATCGCGAAGTACTTGGCGATGTCATTGGCGATCGAGAACGTGGTCAAAGCGCCACGCGTGATCAGCAACTGCTTGCCGATCTCGACGATCTCGATCAGCTTGGTCGGGTCGGAATCCAGGTCGACCATATTGCCCGCCTCCTTGGCGGCGGACGTCCCGGTGTTCATGGCGACACCCACATCGGCCTGCGCGAGCGCGGGCGCGTCATTGGTGCCGTCACCGGTCATGGCGACCATGCGGCCGCCGGCCTGCTCCTTCTTGATCAGCGCGAGCTTGTCCTCGGGAGTCGCCTCCGCGAGGAAGTCGTCCACGCCCGCCTCGTCGGCAATCGCCTTGGCGGTCAACGGATTGTCGCCGGTGATCATGACGGTGCGGATGCCCATGCGGCGCATCTCGTCGAAGCGCTCCCGCATGCCCTGCTTCACCACATCCTTGAGATGGATGACGCCGAGCAGCGTGGCGGTGCCCTGCTTGATCTCCGCGACCACGAGCGGCGTGCCACCGGAGGCGGAGATGCCGTCCACGGTCTCACCGACCGCGTTCGGAACCTCGCCGCCATTGGCGCGCACCCATTCGGTGACGGCGCTGGCCGCGCCCTTGCGCAGCTGGTGCCCGTCGGACAGGTCCACGCCCGACATGCGGGTCTGGGCGGTGAATTCCACCCAGGTCGCGCCGGTCAGCTCGCCGGGGGTGCGCTCGCGCTTGTTGTAGGCCTGCTTGGCGTACACCACGATGGAGCGGCCCTCGGGCGTCTCGTCCGCGAGGCTGGAAAGCTGTGCGGCATCGGCCAATTCGTCGGGGGTGACCCCCGGCATCGGCACGAAGTCCGCGGCCTGGCGGTTGCCCAGGGTGATGGTGCCGGTCTTGTCCAGCAGCAGCGTGTTCACGTCACCCGCGGCCTCGACGGCACGCCCGGACATGGCCAGCACATTGCGCTGCACCAGCCGGTCCATACCGGCGATGCCGATGGCCGACAGCAGTGCGCCGATGGTGGTCGGGATCAGGCAGACCAGCAGCGAGACCAGCACGATGCCGGTGACGCCGTTGCCGTCGAGCGCCAGATTGTCCAGCACGCCTGGGTTGTTGGCCTTGGAAAAGATGGCCACCGGCTGCAGGGTCGCCACCGCGAACACGAAGATGATGGTGAGCGAGGCCAGCAGGATGTTCAGCGCGATCTCGTTCGGCGTCTTCTGCCGCGAGGCGCCCTCGACGAGCGCGATCATCTTGTCGATGAACGAGCCGCCCGGCTCCTGGGTGATCTTGACGACGATGCGGTCGGACAGCACCGTGGTGCCGCCGGTCACGGCCGAACGGTCGCCGCCGGATTCGCGAATGACGGGGGCGGACTCACCGGTGATGGCCGATTCGTCCACCGACGCAATGCCTTCCACGACATCACCGTCACCGGGGATGACCTGGCCCGCCTCGACGACCACGAAGTCGCCGCGCTGCAGCTCGGGCGCCGCGACCTGCTCCTCGACGATCCGCGCGCCCGGGGACCAGTTCACCAGACGACGAGCGACGGTGTCGGTCTTGGCCTTTCGCAGCGTATCGGCCTGCGCCTTGCCGCGCCCCTCGGCCACCGCCTCGGCCAGGTTGGCGAAAATCACGGTGAGCCACAGCCATACGACGATCGCCCAGGCGAAGAAGCTCGGCTCGGCAATGGCCAGGATGGTGGTCCAGACCGCGCCGATCTCGACGATCAGCATGACCGGATTGCGCCACAGGGTGCGCGGATCCAGCTTCTTCAACGCGTCCGGCAGCGACTTCACCAGCTGCTTGGGATCGAACAGCCCGCCCGAAACGCCCTTGCGGGCCTTGGGTTTCGCGTCGTGCGCGGCATCGAGGGTGGGAGTGGTCATGAGTGGATTCCTTCAGCGAGCGGGCCGAGCGCCAGCATGGGCAGGAAGGTGAGCGCCACCAGAATCAGCGTCACGCCCGTGACCAAGCCGACGAACTGCGGCCGGTGCGTCGGCAGCGTGCCCTCGGAGGCGGGGGTGTGCCCCTGCGCCGCCAGCGAGCCGGCCAGCGCCAGCACGAAGATCATGGGGAGGAAGCGGCCGAACACCATGGCCAGGCCGAGCGCGGTGTTCCACCAGACGGTGTTGCCGCTCAGACCGGCGAAGGCCGAACCGTTGTTGTTGGCCGCGGAAGTGAAGGCGTACAACACTTCCGACAATCCGTGCGGACCCGTATTGGCCATGTTCGCGCGCTCGCCCGGCAGCGCCATGGCGATGGCCGTGCCGACCAGCACGATCAGCGGCGAGATCAGGAAGTACGTGGCGGCGAGCTTGATCTCCTTCGGGGTGATCTTCTTGCCCAGGTACTCCGGGGTGCGACCGACCATCAGGCCCGCGATGAATACGGTGATGACCGCGAGGATCAACATGCCGTACAGACCCGAACCGGTACCGCCGGGCGCGACCTCACCGAGCTGCATGTTGAACATGGTCATCATGCCGCCGAGGCTGGTGTAGGAGTCGTGCGCCGAGTCCACCGCACCGGTCGAGGTGAGCGTGGTCGCGGTGGCGAAGGTCGCCGAATTCGCCACGCCGAAGCGGGTTTCCACGCCCTCCATGGACGCGCCGATGGCGGTCGGGACGGTGCCGTGGTGCTGCAGCTGGAAGAGGTTCATCAGCGTGACGCTGATCAGCGCCAGCACGCTCATCACCGCAGCGATGGCGTAGCCCTGCTTCTTGGAGCCGACCATGCGCCCGAAGGTGCGCGGCAGCGAGAAGCTGATCACCAGCAGCAGGAAGATCTCGATCCAGTTGGTCCACGCGGTCGGATTCTCGAACGGGTGCGAGGAGTTCACGTTGTAGAAGCCGCCACCGTTGGTGCCCAGCTCCTTGATGACCTCCTGGGACGCCACCGGTCCGCCCGGCAGAATTTGCGAACCGGTATTGCCCACGGTCGTGGCGACCTGGTCATAGACGTGCAGATTCTGGATCACACCACCCGCGACCAGCACGATCGCGAACACGAAGGCGAGCGGCAGCAGCAGCCGGATGGTTCCCCTCACCAGATCCACCCAGAAGTTGCCCAGTTCGCCGGTGTGCCTGCGGGCGAAGCCGCGCACCAGCGCGACCGCGACGGCGATGCCGACGGCCGCCGAGACGAAGTTCTGCACGCCCAGGCCGACGGCCTGCACGACGTGACCCATCGTCGACTCACCGGCGTAGTTCTGCCAGTTCGTATTGGTGACGAAGCTGATGGCGGTGTTCCACGCCAGATCCGCGGTCATCTTCGTGCCCGGATCATTCAGGTGCAGCGGCAGTCTGCCCTGGATCAGCTGCAGGAAGAACAGGAACAGGACGCTGATCGCCGAGAAGGCCAGCACGCTGCGCGCGTAGACAGCCCAGGTCATCTCCACGCCCGGCTGCACGCCGATCAGCTTGTAGATGCCCTTCTCGGCCTTGGAGTGCTTCTCGCCGTTGTAGACCCGGTACATGTAGTCGCCCAGCGGCACATGCACCGCGGCCAGCGCGATGACCAGGGATACCACGAAGAGGATCCCCGCTGTGGTTGTGTTCACCTAGAACCTCTCCGGATACAGCAGCGCCGCCACCAGATACACGGCGATGCCAATGGCCAGGACCAGACCGATAATGTTCTGGGTCACAGCCGTTCCACCCCGCGCTGGATCAAGCCGAACAGCGCGAAGATCGCCACTGTCAGCACGGTGAACACCACGACGGACATCTCTCGAAACCTCTCTCTACGAGGCACGTCCCGAGACGCGCCGCAGTGAGTCAAGCGCCCGATAAGCCGAACTTCGAGGTCATTTACGCCTTCTTAGCGTCCCAGAGGCTGGCATTGACGGTCCGCTTACAACGGTCCTGTCGTGTGTCGCAGAGGTCAGCGGCCGTAGGTCCGGAGGATGGTGCCGTCGAGGGCGGCGGAAACGTATCCGCCGTCGCCGTAGTCGGTGGAGAGGTAGACGCGGAGGACGGGCTGGCCATCGCTGAAAGTGCCGGCGGTGTCGACGATGATGTAGCGGCTGGTCGGGTTGGGAACCTTGAGCTGCTGGGTCGCGGTGGCCAGGAGGGTGGGGAGAATGTCCCCGTTGATCGAGCTGAGGTCGAGGGTGGGGTCGGTGAGCTGACCGCCGACGCCGTCGCGCTTGGCGGTGCCGTCGCGGTAGGTGAACTTGTCGTAGTGCTTGGGCTCGTTCGCGACGGGGGCGCCGGTGATCACATAGGTGGGGTAGATGGTGGTTTCGGTGAATTGCTTTCCACCGGTGACCTTTTCGAGGGCCGCGATGGCCTTGCGCATGCCGTCGGGGGTCAGCAGGTCGACGGCGGCGGCCTTGGCCGTCGTGGGGGCGAAGACCGTGGGCGGGATGACGCCGCTGGGCAGGGTGATGCCGGTGGGCTGATCGGTCGGCAGGCCCGACTGACCCTGGCCGCTCGAGGAGGACGAAGGCCACAGGGCGATCGCGGCGACTACGGCCACGGCGACGAGGGCCGCGGCACCGGCAAGGATCCAGGGGCGGGAATTCCGTTGCCGCGCAGCGGGAGGCTTGTCGACGGGGAGATATGCCGGAGGCGGGGTGAATCCCTGCGGCTGTTGGACCGTCGCGAAACCCTGGGAATGCGGTGCGGTCGGGAACGGCTGGGGTGGGACGAAGTCTTGCGGCGAGGTGACCGTCTGCTGACCCGAATACTGCTGGTAGACAGGGTGTTCCGGGGCAGTGTCGCCGGTTGCGGCGGCCTGGGCGAGCATGCGGTCGATCTGGTCGGCGGGTGGGCGGTGGCCCGGGTTGGGGACCAGGAGGGATTGGAGGACCGG
>NZ_BAAFGR010000281.1:0-6647 GCF_041154655.1 Nocardia sp. JMUB6875 | reverse complement strand
GTTGGCGAGGCGGGCGTGGAGGCGGTCGCGGACCTGGTCGGGGGTGTAGGCGCGGCGTTTGCGTTCGGAGCGGACGATTACGACGCCGGTTGCGGCTACGCCTGCGGCGCCTGCCAAGCCTAGGACTTTCCACCATCGCATGGGCCTAGGGTAGTTGGCGTGGCACGGGAAGTGATCTCGAGACTTGGGTTGGATGACGCGGTGGGGCTCATGCGCACCGGGGATTTGTGGCTGTTTCGGGGGAAGTCGGGGGCGGATCGGGCGATTCGGGGGCTGACCAACAGTCCGGTGAATCATGTCGGGATGGCGGTGGTCATCGATGATCTGCCCGCGCTGATCTGGCATGCGGAGCTCGGGCGCGCGTTGCCCGATGTCTGGTCGGGGAATCATCATCGCGGTGCGCAGCTGCACGACATGCGAGCCGCGGTGATGCGCTGGACCCACGAATACGGTCAGCAGGCCTGGGTTCGGCAACTGGATCGGCCGGTCACGCGCGAGATGGAGGACGCCGCGCTGCGGATGGTGGCGCGGCTCGACGGCATGCCCTTCCCGTCGACGAGCGCCCTCGCGGGACGGTGGCTGCGCGGCCGGGTGCCGCTGCCCAAACGCGCCGCACCCCGCGAAGCCGAGGCCGGGCTGGAGAACGCCTACTGCGCGGAGATCGTCGCCATGACCTATCAGGCGATGGGCCTGCTCCCGCGGAAACGCCCGAATCGCTATGACCCGGGCAGCTTCTGGAGCGGCGACAACCTGCGCCTGGCCGATGGCTACCATCTCGGCGGCGAGATCGCGGTGGACGTTCCCGCGCACTGACCCCCAAACCGTTTGGCATGGCCGATAATCCATCCGTCCACTCGGACGGTGCTGTTCGATCGATACCAAGCGGAAGGTGAGATGTGCTCAGACGTCCGATCCCACTGGTGACGATCGCGGCTGCCGCCCTAGTGTCGGCGGCCTGCGGCGGCCAGCACAGCCCGCTGCCGCCACCGGCTACGACCACCTCGGTCCCGATGCTCGGCGGCGGCCGGCTGCCGAGTGTGATCGACCTGCCGACCGCTACCTCGACGACGGTGACATCGGCCAAAGCGCCGACAACGACCGCGCCCCCGACCACCACGGAACCACCGACGACAACAGCGACGCCCATGGCCTCGGTGACCAGAGCCGGATGATCGACCCCGCAGCGGTCGGCTCGCGAATCGCGCCGGCCGCTGCGCGCCGCGTCAGTTGTAGGACTTGGCGACGCCGTCGAGAAGGTGTTCGAGAGTGTCGTAGTCGGGCGGCGTCACCTGGTTGACCAGATTCGCATCCACCGGAATCTGGTGTGCACCCGTCACTTTCGTGAACAGCGTCACGTCGGTCGGTCGGAAGCCGTGGTCGGCGGCCAGGCGCTGCAGCTCCGGATCGGTGGTGAGCAGCTTGCCGATCTGATCGCCCTTGTCGTTCAAGGGGATCACGGTGTGCTGGGACATGATCGTCGGGGCCGGGTACATCAGCACCATGTCGGGCTTGAGCTGCCCGTGCGCGGCGGCGTCGACGTACTGGGCCTCGTAGATCCAGGCCATCGGGATGGTGCCCATGCCGTTGGCGAGATAATCCTTGAACGGGCCGTCACTGCTGGACTCGGTGAACCCCTGCCGGGTGAACAGCCGCGAAACCCGCGACACCGCATAGTCTTCCGCCTTCGCCCCGCGCACGATGGTGTTGTCATTGGCCACGTAAGCGGTCACCGCCAGATACATCGCGGCCGAATTGGAGGTGCGCGGATCGGTGGTGGAGACCAGCACGTTCTTGGGCACCGCATAGCTGGAATTGTCGTCCAGCTGATTCCACTGCACACCCTTCTCGGCCAGCGCGAGATAGTTGTCGACGTCGAAAGTCGTTGTCGCCCCGGGCGTCACGATTCCGGCCCGGGTCAGCAGATCGGCGATCGGCTGGAACGTCGCGATGGCCATGGGCGAAGAGAACGGCACATACTTCCCGTTCACCCCGCGCTGCCGCTGAATCCGTTCCGCCGCCGCCGAACTCGACGGAAACGCGAAATCGTACTTCCCCAGATCCACCGAGGTGGCGATCTGCCGCGACCCGGCGGGCTCGGCCACCACCTTGAACCCGTGCCTGGCCAGCACATCGGCCACCTTGGGATCATCGAAGAACGCCGACTTCTCCGACCCCACCACTCCACGCACCACGGTCAACGAGGGCGCGGCCGTCGTCGAAGCGGACGGCGAATCCGACTGCTGCACAGCCAAAACCGCCCCGGCCGCCAGCACCACCGCGACCCCGGCCGCGACCGCCCCCAGTGCCCGCTTGTTCTCCACCAGCCGCGCCGGCACGAACCGCCCCGCCACCGCCGCGAACACACTCGTGTTGTCCGCCTGACCATCGGGCGAGCCCGAATTGCCGTCCGCCCCCGCGGCCGACTTGGTCAATTCCACCCCCGCGCCATTCTTCCCCCGCGTGGGATCCAATTCCCGCCGCGCAATCCGCTCGACGAGAATCGGTACGAACTCCCGCACCGAATGCCCCTCGAACCGCTTGCGCACCGCCCCCACCACGGCCTCCACCCGCTCCGCCGGATGCGCCTCGCCATAGTCGTCGACCAGGCGATCGGTCACATCCCGCAGCGCCTTCTCCTCCCGCGCAGCCTTTTCACCCCTCGCAGCGTCGACCGCCACAGCATCTCCTCGCCATCGCACCGAATTCCGTTGCGCGGCAGGAAAATGCGAATGGCCGCGCCGCCGAGGACCCTATGCCCGCAGAGTGCCCGGACACGGACGCGCACGCGAACATCAAGTGCGCCCTCGGCGAATTCCCGGTGACCGCCGGAGACAGGTCAGGGCTGGCCGGGAAACGCGACCGTCGCCGGATTGACGCCCAGGATCGACTGCCAGGTGGCGAGCCGGACCGCGCATTCGGTGAGCGCGTCGATGCCGGTGCGCCGCAATTCGGCGGCATCGGCGCGTTCGACCACCGACCGCCAGGCGGCCGCGGTATCGGACTCGACCGTCACGGCCAGCTTGGCGGCCGGGATCGGATCGTTCACGACGATGGGCGAGGTGTAGGCCGCGGCGGGCTCGGGAACCGTTGCGCCGGAAGTCTTCAGGGCATCGATCGTCGCGTCCCGCCGCGCCCGGTGGGCGGCGGTGTACTCGGCGACGAGCTTGTCGCGGTCGTGGTTGGCGTAGGCCGCGATCACGCCGTAGGCGTAGACAGCCGCGTATTCGGCGCTCAGGGCATCGATGAGCGCCTGCTGATCGGTGGTCGTCATCCGAGAAGAACTCCCGCGTGGGTGGCGCAGCACGCGCTGATGGAAGAGAGCAGGGCGGCACGGTAGCCGGAGAGCTGGGCGCACAGGTCCGCGGCCGAACGCTGGGACTGCTGCAGCTGGGTGCGCAGCGCGGAGACCGCGGGCGGCGGCACCGGCGCGACGGGAGTGACCGGCGGCGTGCGGCGGCTGGGCGTGGTGCCGTCGCCGTAAACGCCTATGACGCGGTCGATCTCGGTGCGCAGCGCATCGGCGTGGGCCGTGCGCTGGGTCGCGATGATCTGCAGCGCGGCCGCCTTGTCGGGACTGGTCGCGATCGCGGCGGTCGCGGCCGCCGCATCGGTGCGGGCCGCGGTCTCCTGGGCGATCAGCGGATCCGGAGCGGCCGGGGTGTCGTCCTTCGAGCACGCGGCCAGCGCGCCGACCGCGGCCACCGCCAGCGCTCCGCCACCGGCCAGCCGCAGCGCGCCGCGACGGTTCACGGCGGGTACGGGATTGGGGGTGGGTGAGGACCCGGTTCGATCCCTCGGGACCGTGAGACCGACGACATCGGCCGGACGACCGCTCTGACTGCTGGGCACGGCATACATGGTGCCAGCCGTCGCCGACCGCTTGCTGCGCCAGGGGCGTCGGATAGGCTGTGATCTGGAACGACGGGTAACCGTCACGGGCGCGTCGCGGCTGACACGCCGTCGGCACCACAGCGCCGACCATGCCGAACTCGAGCGAGTTCGCTGGTCCTTTACACTCTTTCCGCGCGTTACGCTAGACCTTCGGCGCGGCATTTCGCCGAAACCGACAACTCAACCCGTGACAACTGAACCAGGAGCCGCCCCACATGCCGATGCCGACCGAGGAAAGGGTGAGCCAGCTAGTTGCTGAGCTCGTCGAACGCCGAGGATTCGACCTCGAAGGCGTCGCGCTTTCGGCTGCCGGTACAGCACACACGAAACTCGTCGTGACCGTCGACAGCGACGGCTCCCCGGACCTCGACGCGGTCGCGGAACTCAGCTCGGAGATCTCGCAGACCCTCGACGACGCCGGCGACTTCGGCGAGACCCCGTATCTGCTCGAGATCACCACGCCCGGCATCGACCGGCCGCTCACCGCCCTACGCCACTGGCAACGCGCCCAGGGCCGCAAGGTGAAGATCGTCCTACGCCCCGGCGCCGAATCACCGGAGGAGAAGGGCAAGACCACGTTCGA
Organism: Nocardia sp. JMUB6875; assembly: GCF_041154655.1. NCBI lineage: Bacteria > Bacillati > Actinomycetota > Actinomycetes > Mycobacteriales > Nocardiaceae > Nocardia > Nocardia sp. JMUB6875. The sequence continues at coordinate 2,173 of NZ_BAAFGR010000281.1, read as the reverse complement.
GGCCCGGGTGGGCGTCGCCACCGAAAGCGACGTCGCCCTGGTTCTCGGGGGTAAGCGGAAGCCACACCGGGTGACGGTGCCGCTGGCCGACATCCAGTCCGCGGTGGTCCAGGTGGAATTCAATCCACCCGGCGCCGCGGAGCTGGAACTGGCAGGGGGAGTCGCACCGGGCCGCCCCAAGCCCGGCGCGCAGGAGGAAACCGCAACCGAAGACGAAGCAACTGAATCCGATTCACTGACCGAAGGGATCGTGGAATGAACATCGAAATCGAAGCCCTGCGCGCGATTGTCGCCGACAAGGGGATCTCGATGGAGACGGTGATCTCCGCGATCGAGTCCGCTCTCCTCACCGCCTACCGGCACACCGAGGGCCACCAGCCCAACGCCCGCATCGACATCAACCAGAAGACCGGTGTCGTGCGCGTGATGGCCCGCGAGCTGGACGCCGACGGGAACGTCATCTCCGAATGGGACGACACCCCTGAGGGTTTCGGCCGCATCGCCGCCACCACCGCCCGCCAGGTGGTGCTGCAGCGGCTGCGTGACGCCGAGAACGAGAAGTCCTTCGGCGAGTTCTCCACCCACGAGGGCGATATCGTCGGCGGCGTCGTACAGCGCGACGCCCGCATGAACGCCCGCGGCACCATCGTGGTCCGCATCGGCTCGGAAGCCCATGGCGCCGAGGGCGTCATCCCGCCCGCCGAGCAGGTGCCGGGCGAGACCTACGAGCACGGCGACCGCATCAAGTGCTACGTGGTCGGCGTCTCCCGCGGCCCGCGCGGCCCGCAGATCACCCTCTCGCGCACCCACCCGAACCTGGTGCGGCGCCTGTTCGCGCTGGAGGTCCCCGAGATCGCGGACGGCTCGGTCGAGATCGTGGCCGTGGCCCGCGAGGCCGGGCACCGCTCCAAGATCGCGGTCCGCTCCACCGTCCCGGGCGTCAACGCCAAGGGCGCGTGCATCGGCCCGATGGGCCAGCGCGTGCGCAACGTGATGAGCGAACTGGCCGGCGAGAAGATCGACATCATCGACTACGCCGAGGATCCCGCGAGCTTCGTCGGGAATGCTTTGTCCCCGTCGAAAGTTGTTTCGGTCACCATCGTCGACCCCGAGGCCCGTGCCGCGCGGGTGGTGGTCCCCGACTTCCAGCTCTCCCTGGCCATCGGCAAGGAGGGCCAGAACGCCCGCCTGGCCGCCCGGCTCACCGGCTGGCGCATCGACATCCGCTCCGACGCGGCGCCCGATAACCAGGGCGGAGTGCGTCCGGCGGCCGCCGCGGGCGGGGGAGAGGCCCACCGGGGTTGATCTTGCCGGATCCATCCGGCCCGGTCCGCCCCGAGATTTGTGAAACAGACCCCCGGGATGACAGGTTGGTAACTTCCAAGGGGTACGGATGCGGAGATCGGGACGTGACAGCGGTAGAGTGGACGCAGGCTCAGCGCGAGTCGACGGCTTCTCTGCGCGCCGAGCGGGTGTCAGCAAGATCAGCACCCGTCCGGACCTGCATCGGATGTCGCCGACGCGAGCTGGCTGCCGATCTGATGCGGGTCGTGGCGCAACCTTCTGCCGAGAGTGGGCAAACGGTTGTGGTCGTTCCGGATCCGCGGCGCAGACTTCCGGGAAGGGGTGCGTGGTTGCACCCCTCTTCGGCTTGTTTGAGTCAAGCAGTTCGGCGTCGAGCAATCGGCAGAGCACTACGAGTGTCCGGAAATCTGGATATCTCAGCCCTGGAGCATTACGTAGAGAACAGGCACGAGCACTCATGAGCACACCGTGAAGTCCCAGAAATGATCGGCCTTCGAAATTAGTCGAGGTCGTGCGCGCGTCCCGTCGTGAAACGGGCTGCCGCGCTCGACCTCTGAGTGAGGAGAGCAGTGGCAGGCAAGGCCCGCGTGCACGAGTTGGCTAAAGAACTCGGTGTCACGAGCAAAGAACTACTCGCGCGGCTCAAGGAGCAGGGCGAGTTCGTGAAGTCGGCGAGCTCGACGGTGGAAGCACCCGTCGCGCGCCGGCTGCGGGAGTCGCTCGCACCCAAGAGCGCCCCGTCCAATGGGACCGCCAAGTCGGCGACCCCCAAGCCCAGCGGTGACAGCACCCCGCGTCCGGCCGCCAAGCCGGCCACCCCCGGTGCCGGCCCGCGTCCGGGTCCGCGTCCCACCCCGGCTCCGGCCCC
>NZ_BAAFGR010000280.1:0-6690 GCF_041154655.1 Nocardia sp. JMUB6875 | reverse complement strand
ACCCCTATTTCCCCCGACCCAAGCACCGATTCGCCAACTCGCACCCCCACCCGCTCCGTGACCGCGATCTGCCCCGCCTCCACCCGGGATCTATCACGGACACGCGCCCCGCCCGTTTCGACGCATACACCTGGCCAGCTGTTCTTATACCCGCTGCCAGGTAATCGCCGTCATCCATGAGACGCAGCCGCGGCCGCCTGCCCACCGGCTCGGTGAGCGGGTCCGACACCACCCGAACCCGATACGGCCGCACACCGAGTTCGCCGTCGGCGCGCGAGGATTTCCGCGCCGAGCCAGCCCGAGCTCGCTGAGTGGCACACCGGCGAGGCCGAATCGGGCAAATCCCCTCACTGGCGTGCCACTCAGCGAATTGGGCGTCATCGGCGACGCGCTCGCCATCCAGAAGCCGATTCGCATGGCCGCGGCGCCACTTCGGCCGCTTCGGACTCGACGTGGGCCGTGTATTCAGCAAGGCGGCCGCTTGTCAGCGGCGGATCGGCCGGGCCGGGCAGCGGGGGCTGCCAGGCCCGGCCGGTAGGTCAATCCTGTTGGGCCGCAAGGGCTGCGGCTACCTGGGCGACGGCTTCGTCCAGGGGGATTTGGCGTTGGTCGCCGGTGGTGAGGTCCTTGAGGCCGATCTGGCCTTCGGCTACCTCGCGGTCGCCGAGGACGAGGGCCAGGGAGGCGCCCGACTTGTCGGCGGCCTTCATGGCGCCCTTCATGCCGCGGCCGCCGTAGGCGAGGTCGGTGCGGATGCCGGCCTTGCGGAGTTCACCGGCGATCACGACCAGGCGCTGCTTGGCGACATCGCCGAGGGGGACGCCGTAGACCTGGATGCGGGGGACCGTGACGGCGGATTTGCCTTCGGCCTCGAGGGCCAGGACGGTGCGGTCGACGCCGATGCCGAAGCCGATGCCGGACAGCGGCTGGCCGCCGAGTTCGGCCATCAGGCCGTCGTAGCGGCCGCCGCCGCCGATGCCGGACTGCGCGCCGAGGCCGTCGTGGACGAATTCGAAGGTGGTCTTGGTGTAGTAATCGAGCCCGCGCACCATGCGCGGATTCACTACATAAGGAACACCGAGCGCGTCGAGGTGGCCGAGGACCTGCTCGAAGTGCGCCTTGGCGGACTCGGACAGGTGGTCGATCATGAGCGGCGCGTCCGCGGTCATCTCCTTGACCTCGGGGCGCTTGTCGTCGAGCACGCGCAGCGGGTTGATCTGCGCACGCCGCTTGGTCTCCTCATCGAGGGGCAGCTTGAACAGGAAGTCCTGCAACAGTTCCCGATACTGCGGGCGGCAGGTCTCATCACCCAGCGAGGTGATCTCGAGCCGGAACCCGTCGAGCCCGAGCCCCCGGAATCCGGCGTCGGCGATGGCGATGACCTCGGCGTCCAGCGCCGGATCGTCGATGCCGATGGCCTCCACGCCGACCTGCTGCAACTGCCGGTAGCGCCCCTTCTGCGGGCGCTCGTACCGGAAGAACGGCCCGGCGTAGCAGAGCTTGACGGGCAGCTGCCCGCGGTCGAGGCTGTGCTCGATGACCGCGCGCATCACCCCGGCGGTGCCCTCGGGCCGCAGCGTGAAGCTCTCGCCATTGCGGTCGGCGAAGGTCCACATCTCCTTGGACACGACGTCGGTGGATTCGCCGACACCCCGCGCGAACAGGGCGGTCTCCTCGAAAACCGGCAGTTCGATATGCCCGTATCCGGCCAGTCGCGCGGTCTCTACGAGGCCGTCGCGCACGGCGACGAACTCCGCGGAGGTGGGTGGCAGATAGTCGGGGACCCCCCTCGGGGCACTGAAGCTGCTGGTCTTGGTCACGATGGTCAAGTTTCCACGATGCCCGTGGGCCAAGTCCAACCGGTTACCACCTGCCTGCCACCGACCACTGGCATATGTAGGTTTTTCTCAGCGAATGCAGGTAATGTCTGCCGCGGCCGCTGGGCTGACGGCCGTAACTAGTAATACCGACCGTTCACGGAGGGACAGTTAGTGCCGAGCAATGAACAGCGACGCGCTGCGGCGAAGCGGAAGCTGGAGCGTCAACTCGAAAACCGGGCCCAGCGGGCGCGCAAGCGCAAGCAGCTCACCATCGCGGCGTCGGCGCTGGGTGTGTGCGTCGCGGTCGCGGCCGGTGTCGGCATCTACTTCCTGACCAAGGGCGATGACAGCAGCACCAGCGCCAAGGCCTCGGAGACCCCCGACGCCTCGCTGACCGCCGCTCCCCCGCCGGCCGCCAAGGCCAAGGCCCCCCAGGTGAACTGCGTCTACAACCCGTCGCAGAAGCCCGCGGACAAGCCCGTGACGCCGCCCGGCACGGCCAATATCTCCACCGCCGGTCAGGTGAAGGCCACCATGGACACCAGCCAGGGTCCGATCACCATGACCCTGAACCCGGGTGAATCCCCCTGTACGGTCAATAGTTTCGAGTCGCTGGCGAAGCAGAAATTCTTCGACAACACCTCCTGCCACCGCATCACCACGGGCAAGGGCCTGCAGGTGCTGCAGTGCGGCGACCCGACGGGCAGCGGAATGGGCGGTCCCGGTTACGAGTTCGCCAACGAGTACCCGACTGACCAGTACGACGCCAATGATCAAGCCGCGCAGTACCCGGTCGAGTACAAGCGCGGCGTGCTCGCCATGGCCAATGCCGGCCCGGGCACCAACGGCTCCCAGTTCTTCCTGGTCTACGGCGATTCCCAGCTGCCGCCGCAGTACACGATTTTCGGCACGGTCGACGACAACGGCCTGGCCACCCTGGACAAGATCGCCAAGGCGGGCGTTCAGGGCGGCGGTCAGGATGGCAAGCCGGCCGCGGATGTGAACATCCAATCGGTCCAAATCAACTGACCAGCACGGTTTTTCGGGCCCGGCACGCGAGGTGCCGGGCCCGTTGCTTTTCCGGCCAAGGTCTCGGGAAGGTCCCGTTGAACCTCCAGACTAAGGGTTCCCTAACCAAAGAAAATCCTGAATTTTCCGCTTCGCGCCGGAATTGTGCGATATATGCTGGATCGCGACGCACGCGTACGGCGGTTTCGGAGTTTTCGCTGGTAACCTCGTAGAACGGAGTACCAAGGCGTAGTAAAGCCCACCGGGCAACCCCCATCGGGCCGCTCCAACGCCCCACGTTCTCCCGGTGTCCACGTTTGCAGGCGGGACATGGCTATTCGCGACCACCGTTCGGATGGCGATGTCCGTGACGAAGCACCACAATCATCCATAGTGATCTCACTGCAGCATCGGGGAGCAGGCAATGGCCGAGGAACTCGACGACATCGGCCGCGAAACAGCGGCGATGATGAGGCAAATGTTGCAGCTCGCGACACTTGTCGCGCTGCGCACCCGGGAACGTGGCCAGAAAGAAGCGGAAGCACGCGTCAGGGTCACCGAGGCCCGGCAGAAGGAGACTCGCGAGCGTCGGCTGCGCGAGGCCGCGGACGCCAAGGCGCGCGATCCACGTAACCGCGAACTGTCGCGAATCCTGGAGCGCCCGACCGTGGATCGGGGCGTATCCCTGGAGAAGGATCGATTCGCCGCGGCCGCGGAGGCCTCGCGGATGGCTGCCCAGCAGGCGAGCCGCAACTCCATGCGATACGACTCGGTGGAACGGCGAACCGCTCTGGCGCAACATCTTTCGCGCATGGGTATCTCACCCGAGCTGCAATCGGTGCGCATGCTGATGGAAGTCGGACAAGCGCAGTCGGCGCAGGACGCCGTGCAGATTCGCGAGCAGGAAGCCGCGCAGCGGCGCGTGCGGGAGCAGGAAGCCCGCGAGCGCGAACGGGAACGCGAGCGCGCACGCTCTCGTGAACGGGTCTGAGCGACACGATCTTTGATCATGTGGCGGATCGGTTCACGATCCGCCACATGCATCGGCTTCGCTAGAGCGGGAACTCCCCCAGCGCCGGATTGCTGAAAAGCCCCTGCTGGGGTGACTTCAGCGGCAGCGGAGTCAGCATGTCCTTGTGCCCGTTGCGCACACTGCAGTACTTGAACGGCCCCTTGGGGTCGAACAGTTTCGCCATGTGCGGGTCGGCGTGGTCGAGAAACCAGATGCTCAGTCCGGTTTTGCCGTCGTACCGGTAGTGCTCCCACGCCCGCCACATCGCATCCAGCCGCGCGACCGCCTCGGCGTGTTTCCACCATTCCGGGCACCACACGGTATCGCTGATGTCGGTCACCTGCCGGCGGTACACGAGACTCAGGTAGTTCTCCACGAACTCGACCACGCTCGCGTAGACCATGGGTGTTTGCTGCTCTTCGCTCACAGCGGACGGACCTCCTTGGGTGACGCGACGTCGGACTGGGCTTCCTTGATCAGCTGCGGCGAGCCGAGCAGATCGGCGATCTCGGTCTTCTTAGCCGCCGAGGGCACGTGCGCGAGGATCGAATTCTTCACGTCTTCCGCGTAATCGGATTCCCACCAAGGCATCGCGCGCAAGAGCACGGCGGGCATGCCGGATGCGAACAGGACGGCGCGACCGCGCGGCAGGGTCGCCAGACCGTGGGCGTTGAAGGTGCGCGAGGAGCTCAGCGACCTCGAATAGCTCTTGCCGCCCTTGGATTCCGAGACCGACTGCGAAATGCTGTCGTAGTCGCCGATGGCCTCGGAACGCTGCTGCAGGAAGTTCATATCGTCGATACCGCTGCCCATGACCTTGATATTGGCCGCGCCCCACAGCGCTTCCATCCCGTCCGGGCCCCAGCAGCGCGCGCCCTGGGCCCAGGACTGCAGGACCGTCATCACCACGATGCCGCGAGAACCGAAGTGGCTGTACTGCTTCGGCAGATCCTTCCAGCGCACCACATTGGCGGCCTCGTCGAGGGCGGCCAGCAGCGGCACGCCCAGGCGGCCGCCCGGCGAGCGGGTGGCCTTGGCCGTCGCGGTTTCGATGACGGCCTCGGTCAGGGCGCTGACCAGCGGCGCCGCCGACCCTCGACCCTCGAGCGAGAGGCAGTAGAGGGTGCCGTTGCGGTCGATGAAATCCGATTCGTCGAACCGGTCGCGGTTGCCGCCCGGAACGATCCACGGCTGGATGTGCGGGAGCTTCAGGCTGCGGATCATGGCCTTCGCGCCACCGAAGACGCCGTCGCGGGTACGCACGTCCAGGTTGTACTGGCCCGCCAGACCCCGTGCCATGTAATGCATCCCGTTCATGTTCAGGATCTCGATGGGCGTGTGGTCGAGGGGATTGTTGACCCAGTCCCAGGCGCGCAGGATGGTGCTGCCCTCGAAGCCCGCGGCCAGGAACAGCGCGGCCAGCAGATCCTCGGCCTCGGGGTCGAAGTACGAGTCGGCGCCCTGTCCGGCCGAGGGGCTGCCCTCGGCGTCGGAGAAGTGACCGGCCAGCCGGACCGCCCGCACCTCACAGCCCGGCCGGTACACATCGACCCAGCCCAGCGGATCCCAGTACCAGGTGGGTTCCTGATGCTGATTCATCAGATCGCGCGAATCCGGCGCCACCGCTTGCGGATCGAAGACGAACACGGGGCTGCCCATGTTGTCGCGCACATCGCGGGTGGCGTCCACGACGTCACGCTTGTTGGAGGTGACCACCACCGGGCCGACCGCGGCGACGATGGCCGGGATCACCCGCGTGGTCGTCTTGCCCTGGCGCGGGCCCCAGATGTCGACCTGCAGATCCTCGTAGGAGCCGTACAGCATCTCGCCGTCGGCGACCGAGATGCCGATCGGGATGCCCGGAACCAGTGGGCCGAAATGCTTCTGGACGTCCTCGAGGTCGATGCCGCGCTCCTGCGCGAACTTCCGCTGCAGCCGCGGATCGGTCAGCGAATCGGGGATGTAGGACCGGCCCTTGCCGGGGAACTGGTCCCATTTCTTCAGCGGGACGCCGATCTGGTCGGCCTTCTCCATCACGCCCGCCGCGGTGAGCGGCTTGATGGCGCTGCCGGAGCCCATGTAATCGGCCTTGTCGTCGATGGCCAGCCGTCCCTTGGCGGCCACGGTCTTCTGCCGTCGCTTGTAGAGCTGCCAGGCGAGCGCGGACAGCACGATGACGACCACGATGACCGTCGCCGCACCCGGCCAGTGCAGATTGCCCTTGACCAGGTTGACGATGATGGCGATCGGGTTGATCGGCATGTGCTGGCGCGGGCTGGACAGCAGATTGCCCAATTGCACGGCCACCCACAGGGTTCCGAAGATCGCGAAACCCGCGTAGATGAGCTGCAGTGTGGTGTCGGGACCCGGGTCGGCCGGATCCTTCACCGGTGCTTTCGCCATCTCTAACCTCCTGGGATGACCTGTGAGTCGTTAGCGCTCAACGATATTCGTCCAGCAACCAGACACCGGTAGCGCCGCGCACGACGGTGGCGACGACCGTGGCCGGGGGTAGCGCCTCACGCCTGCCGTCCGGATAGACGACCGTCTGCTCGATGCCGATCTTGTACTGCTGCCGATTCGGGTCGGTGCCCGCGGGGGCCTTCTCGCCGGACGCGAACGCGAACGCCTCGACCCGCGCTCCGGCCTTGGCCCAGTCGGCCCAGCGCAGTTGCGGTCTCGGTGTTTCCACGCCGGTGGATGGGGTATCCAGTGTACGGATCAGGCTGGGTCCGAGCCATTTTCGCGCCCGCTTCATGGCGTCGCCCTCGGCTTCGGTGGCCGGATACCAGGTGTAGATCTGCTCCAGCGCCCGCACGGCGACACCGTCGGCGGTGGTGGGGTCCGGGG
>NZ_BAAFGR010000279.1:0-6692 GCF_041154655.1 Nocardia sp. JMUB6875 | reverse complement strand
GTGGCTTACTCCGAGAGTGTTCGTGCGGCCGGTGATGAGGCCGGGTTTCCGTTCTCCGCTGTGGTGGGGCAGGAGCGGCTGCAGCTGGCTTTGATCCTGTGCGCGGTGCATCCCGGGATCGGGGGCGTGCTGGTGCGCGGGGAGAAGGGGACGGCCAAGTCGACCGTGGTGCGCGCGCTGGCGCAGTTGCTGCCGCCGGTGGTGGACGAGTCCGGTGCCAGGCCCGCGCGGCTGGTGGAACTGCCGGTCGGTGCGACCGAGGACCGCGTGGTCGGCTCGCTCGACCTGGAGCGGGTGCTGCGGGATGGGGAGCAGGCGTTCAAGCCCGGCCTGCTGGCGGCCGCGCATCACGGCGTGCTCTACGTCGACGAAGTCAACCTGCTGCACGACCATCTGGTGGACGTGCTCCTCGATGCGGCCGCGATGGGCCGGGTCCACATCGAGCGCGACGGCGTCTCCCACACCCATCCCGCGCGATTCGTGTTGGTGGGCACCATGAATCCCGAAGAGGGCGAGCTGCGGCCGCAGCTGCTGGACCGATTCGGGTTGACCGTGGACGTGGTCGCCTCCCGCGATGTGGATGTCCGCATGGCCGTCGTCCGCCGCCGCCTCGATTACGAGGCCGACCCGAACGCCTTCGCCGCGAGCTACCTGGCCGCCGATCGTGAAGTGGCCGAACGCATCCTGACCGCCCGCGACCGGTTGGCCGCCGTCACCCTCGACAATGTCGAACTGCGCCGAATCGCGGCCCTGTGCGCCACCTTCGACGTCGACGGCATGCGCGCCGACCTGGTGGTGGCCCGCACCGCCACCGCCCATGCCGCCTGGCGCGGAGCCACCGAGGTCACCGAGGCCGACGTCCGCGTCGCCGCCGAACTCGCCCTGCCCCACCGCCGTCGGCGAGATCCGTTCGACGAACCCGGCATCAGCGAGGAACAACTCGACGACGCCATGAACCAGGCCGCCGAGGAAGCCGCCCGCGTCGAGGGAGATGACAGCCTGGGAAAAGGTGAGGCGGTCCCGCCGAACGATGGCGCGGGACCGCAGGATTCGGCCGAGCAGGACGAGACCGACCCGAACTCCGGCCAGACCGATTCGGTTGGGCAGGATCCGCGTGATGGCGGTCCTGATGGCCCGGAGTCCCCGGACAGTCGGCCTGATTCCGGCGATGGGCCCGACCTCCCCGATGGGCCGGATTCTCCTGGGGGAGGCCAGAATCCACCTGCCGACCCGCAACCGAGCACCGACCGCGGTCAGGGCGACTCCTCCGGCAACCGACCCGCCCGCGAGGGCCGGGTAGCCGCTCCCACCGCTTCCCTGCCCAAACCCCCGCGCTGGGAGGTCCCCGGCGTCGGCGAGGGCGCACCCGGCCGCCGCTCCCGTGCCCGCACCCGCCAGGGCCGCGTCGTGCACGCCACCGAGGACACCTCCACTGGCCTGCACCTGCTCGGCACCATCTTCGCGGCGGTACCTCATCAGTACGAGCGCGGCCGCCTGACCGGCCCACTCGCCTTCGCTCCCGCCGACCTGCGTGGCGCGTATCGCGAAGGGCGCGAAGGCAATCTGGTCGTCTTTGTGGTCGACACCTCCGGCTCCATGGCCGCCCGCGACCGCCTCTCCGCCGTCGCCAACGCGGTGGTGGCCCTGCTTCGCGACGCCTACCAGCGCCGCGACAAGGTCGCCGTCATCACCGTGCGCGGCCAGGACGCGGAACTCGTCCTCCCCCCGACTTCCTCGGTCGATATCGCCGTCCGCCGCCTCGCCGACCTCCGCACCGGCGGCAAAACCCCTCTCGCCCAAGGCCTTCTGAAGGCCCGCGACCTCCTCCGCCGCGAACGGGTCCGCGACCCCCACCGCCGCCCCCTGCTGGTCCTGCTCACCGACGGCCGAGCCACCGGCGGCACCGACCCGGTCCCGCGCGCCCGCGCCGCCGCCCGCATGCTCGCCCGCGACGCGGTCACCGCCATGGTCGTCGACTGCGAACGCGGCATGATCCGCCTGGGCCTGGCCCGCGACATCGCGGGCGAATTGCGTGGTGGCTACCTGCAATTGGCCGACCTCACCGGCGATTCCGTCGCCGGTATCGTCCGCGCCACCACGGCGGCCTGACCGGACGGCATCGCCGGTGGCTTCATCGGCGAATTGCGTGGTGGCTGCCTACAATTGGGTGATTCGACCGGCGACGCGAGCGCCGGGATCGTCCGAGCTACGGGGGCGGCGGCCAATGGGCTACTACACGCACGGCTGGAAAGAACAGCCCGGTGCATCCACCGAGGGGAAATCCGCGCGCGAGATAGCCGAGGCCGGGGGTCCCGGTTATGGCGCGCTGCTGAAGATGCCGAGCGGCGGCGGGACCGCGGGACCTGGCAATCCGACGGCCGCGCGCGGCCCCGGCTACGGCGAGGTGGCGTACGCTGCCGGAACCTTCGTCGTCGAGAGCCTTTTCACCCTGCTTCGAGGCATCTCCAACAACTCCTGACGACCGCAGTCCGGGCCGGGAGCCGCCGCCTTCGAAGGGTATGGCACCGTGAATCCCCGGACGGGTTGTCGTGGAAGGAGTTGGGGTCGATGCCGAAGGGTGTGCCGCTGCCGGAGAGCATTCCGGATGACGGGCTGACGACGCGGCAGCGTCGGAATCTGCCCGTGCTGGCGGTGCACACGGGGCCGGGCAAGGGGAAGTCGACCGCGGCGTTCGGGATGGCGTTGCGGGCGTGGAACCAGGGCTTCGACGTCGCGGTGTTCCAGTTCGTGAAGAGCGCCAAGTGGAAGGTGGGCGAGGAGGCCGCCTTCCGGACCCTCGGGCAGCTGCACGACGAGACCGGCGTCGGCGGTGCCGTCGAGTGGCACAAGATGGGCGAGGGCTGGTCGTGGACCCGCAAACAGGGGAGCGATGAGGACCACGCGGCGGCCGCGCTCGCCGGGTGGAAGGAGATCCAGCGGCGGCTCGGGGCCGAGGAGCATCGGTTCTACGTGCTCGACGAATTCACCTACCCGCTCAAGTGGGGCTGGGTGGACGTGGACGAGGTCGTCGAGACCCTGCGCGACCGCCCCGGCAACCAGCATGTCGTGATCACCGGCCGCGACGCCCCGCAGGCTCTGATCGACGCCGCCGATCTCGTCACCGAGATGACCAAGGTGAAGCATCCGATGGACGCGGGCCGCAAGGGCCAGCGCGGCATCGAATGGTGACCACACCCGCGGTCGTCATCGCGGCACCCGCCTCCGGGAGCGGAAAGACCACGGTCGCCACCGGATTGATTGGGGCGCTGCGGCGGGCCGGGCACCGGGTCGCGCCGTTCAAGGTGGGACCGGACTACATCGATCCGGGTTACCACGGGCTGGCGGCCGGGCGTCCGGGACGGAATCTGGATCCGGTGCTGGTCGGCGCCGAGCGGGTGGTGCCGCTGTACCTGCACGGCAGCGCGGGCTGCGACCTCGCGGTGGTCGAGGGCGTCATGGGCCTGTTTGACGGGCGCATCGACGAACACAACACCGACCCGATCGCCGAGGGCTCCACCGCCCAGATCGCAGCCATGCTGGGCGCACCGGTGATCCTGGTGGTCGACGCGCGCGGCCACAGCCAGAGCCTCGCGGCGCTGCTTCACGGTTTCGCGACCTATGACAGCGGAATCCGGCTCGGCGGAGTGATTCTCAACCGGGTGGGCAGCGAACGGCACGAACAGGTGCTGCGCGCGGCCTGCGCGCGGGTCGGGCTGCCGGTGCTGGGTGCGCTGCCACGGATGGCCGAATTGGCGGTGCCGTCACGGCATCTCGGCCTGATTCCGGCTGTCGAACACGGTTCCGCCGCCCAGTCGGCTGTGGACGCCATGACGGACCTTGTTGCGGCGCATATCGATCTGGCCGCCGTGGCGGCGTTGGCCGCGTCGGGGGCGCAGGGTCAGGCCTGGGATCCGGCCGACGAGGTGACCGCCGAAGAATCCGGTCCGGTCGTGGCTATCGCCGGTGGCCCGGCCTTCACGTTCGGGTACGCGGAACACCGCGAACTCTTGTCGGCGGCGGGTGCGCGGGTGCAGGTCTTCGACCCGCTCCACGATGAATTGCCATCCGGCACAGCAGGTCTGGTGGTTCCGGGTGGCTTCCCGGAGGAACACGCCGCCGACCTGGCGGCCAACACCGGCCTCCTCGCCTCGATCGCGGACCTTGCCGCCCGTGGCCTGCCCATCCACGCTGAATGCGCGGGCCTGCTCTACCTGACCCGCACCCTCGACGGCCACCGCATGGCGGGCGTGCTCGACGCCGACGCCGAATTCGGGCCGCGCCTGACTCTCGGCTACCGAGACGCCGTGGCGCTCACCGATTCTCCGCTTTGGAGTGCCGGCGAACGCGTGCGAGGCCACGAGTTCCACCGCACCCGGCTCACCACGGCCGGCTCTGCGGACCCGGCTTGGGCTTGGCGATCACCGTCCGGCGAAACGGTCCGGGAAGGCGCGAGCCTCCACAACGTGCACGCGTCTTATCTCCACACCCACCCCGCCGGGAATCCCGCCGCTGTCGGCCGCTTCGTCTCCGCCGCAGCCGATTTCGCCCGCACCCATGCCCCGGCCTGAGCTGGCGGTCGGTGTCGGGTTGCGGCCGGGTGCGGCGGCAGAGGACATTGTCGCGGCGATCCGGGAGGTGGCGGGGGACGTCGAGATCGGCCGCCTGGCCACGATAGATCGGCGGGCTTCGGAGGCCGGATTTCTCAGGGCTGCCGAGCTATTGGGGGCGGAGGCTGTGGGGTTCTCGGCTGAAGAGTTGGGGAGTGTGGCGGTGCCCAATTCTTCGGAGCGAGTTGGGAGTGCGGTGGGGACCGGGAGTGTGGCTGAGGCTGCGGCGGTATTGGCAAGTGGGGGTGGGGGATTGGTTGTTTTGAAAACTATCGTTGGTGGGGTGGTAATTGCTGGTGCGGTTTTGGGGGAGGATATCTGAAAAGCCTTGTGACAACGGATATTTCGGGTTCCCAAGGGGTTTGCATGGGCGTAGAATTAGCACATGGGTTCGAAGGGAGTGACATTCGACGGCTGCGGTCTCACCGAAATGGTGGCCGCGGTAGAGGCTTTCGCCGACTGCATTCTCACCGGTGATCTGACAGCGTTCTCCGGTGAGGAGGTCGTGGCGATGATGCAGCAGGTGGAGACCAGCAAGCGGCGGTTGTCGGCGCTGGATTCGAAGCTGATCATCGAGGCGTCGGATCGCGGCCTGCCCGAAACCTCGGGTGCGGGAAGCCCGGTGGCGTTCCTGCGCCACACCCTGCACCTGACCCGCCACAACGCCTCCACCCGCATCAAGATCGCTGCGCAGGTGGGGGAATTCCACCAGGCCGACGGGCAACTCGCACCCCCGGTGCTGGAAGTCACCGCCGAAGCCTATGAAGCAGGCGATATCTCGCGCGATCACGTCCGCAACATCGTCGATGTCATGAACCATCTGCCCGCTGATGTGCCGGTGGAAACCCGTGCCGAGACCGAGCAGATTCTGGTGAACTACTGCTGCGAGGGCTGGCCCGATGACCTGCCGCGCACGGGCCGCGAAATCCTGGCTCGCCTCGATCCCGAAGGCACGGTGGTCAGCGACGCGGACCGTCACCGCCGTCGCGGCATCAAGGTCGGCCGTCCCGGGATCGATGGAATGTCGTGGATCGAGGGTTGGCTCACTCCGCAGCTGCGGGCGTTGTTGGATGCGTTCCTGGCCAAGTACGCCCGCCCGGGCATGTGCAACCACGAGGACGCCGACAGCCCGCAGGTCTCCGACGCCCTCATCGACTCCACGGTGTTGGAGGCGGCCGCGCGCCGCGATCGTCGTGATGCCGGGCAGCGGGTGCACGACGCGTTCATCGCCTTGTTGCAGCCCGATTTGGATTTGCGCAAGCTCGGCTCGCATCGGGGTATGCCCGTCCAGGTGACCCTGCAGATGAACCTGGCGGATTTGGAGCGGGGTTCGGGTCTTGCGACGACCGCCTCCGGCGTCCAGATGTCGATCAACGAAGCGTTGAAGATGGCGGGCGGTACCCGTCCGGTGCTGATCGTGAACGACGAGAAGGGGATTCCGCTCTACCTCGCCTACGGGCAGCGCATCGCCTCCTCGGGACAGCGGTGGGGTCTGCTGGCTCGTGATCGTGGCTGCACCTTCCCGGGCTGTGACGCGCCCGCCGACATGTGCGCGGCGCATCATGTCACCGATTGGGTCAAGGGTGGCCCGACGGATCTGGACAACCTGGCGTTGGTCTGCGACCACCACCACGCGTTGGTCAACGACAGCGTCAACGGCTGGAAGACGGTGATGTTGGGGAAGGAGTCCCCGCATCGCGGGCGGGTCGGCTGGATCGCTCCGAAGACGTTGGACCCCAGCGGTATTGCTCGAGTCAACGAGAAGCATCACGCCGGGCAGCGGGTCGCCACTGCGGTCGAGTCCAGTTGCCGGGAGTGGGGTTCAACGGCTGCGTGAACCCCGGCTGCTCGTGTCGCGCTGGTGTGCGCAGGGACGGGGAAGTGTGGTCACCTCGCCTGCCCTACCGCACTGGGGCTAACGCCAAGCCGGGAGCCGCACCCGCCGATCCCAGCCCACGGACTGCACGCATCACCTTCTCGAGGCAACAGAACAAGAACCAAGACCCAAAGAACCAAGACCCAAAAGCTCCACAGCTCAAGCACTAGCGATCATTGACAACTCCACAGCGCCCCCTCTCCCACCCC